>CATYYP010000019.1 GCA_958415245.1 Schaalia odontolytica
TGGGGAGGGTGGTGCGACGTAGGTTGTGGGTTGCCGGATGTTCTCCGCGGTTGTGCTTGTGAGTGTGGGTGGTGCACCCGATCCGTAGGCGGTGCACCCGTTCTGATCGGGTGCAGTGTCCCGTAAGAGGTGTAATGCCCAGTGTGGGAGTTGCTGTGCGAACCATGATGGAGCTTGTGACTCCGAAGCGTTGCACTAGTTGAAGGAGTAATGCACTAGATGGGGGAGCATTGCACTGGGTAGTAGCTAGTGCAATGCCCTGCTAAGTAGTGCAATGCTGGCGAAAGTAGTGCAATGCCTCCCGGTGTCGAATGGTGGGGGAACTGCATCGACATCTGCCGGGAGCTGCCGCGCCTGGTCCGCCGTGAGCGCCGCGAGTGCTGCGCGCCCGGATGCCGAGCACAGTGTCTCGCCTACTGCGCCGCGCGTGTCGTGCTTGGGTGCCCGCCGCTGCTACTCTGCTTGCCCGGCCTCTTGCGCCGCCGCCTCGCGTGCTGCCTTCTTGGCGCGGGCGCGTGCCTCGACCTCTTCGGGGGTGAGGGGTCCCTGCGTGGATCCTTCGCTGCCGTCGGTGCGCTCCCACGAAATAGCGAGGCTGTCGCGCGCGCCGAAGCGTGCCAGGTGGATGCCGACGATGAATTCGAGGCGATCGGCGCGCTCGGGCTCTGTGCGCAGCTCAAGCCTCAGATCAGACGCCGACGCGATCACGTCGAAACGCCCCAGGATCGGACCCTCGCGGTCGAACAGCAGGTATCCGCTGCCCGCCTCCTCGTCCCAGGAGCCCGTGATCTTGTGTGCCATGTGGCTCACGAGCTGCTTGCCGTAGCGTGCGGCCCGCTCGGTGGGAACGGTGGCCACGGAGATCAGGGGGTACGAGGCCTCGGCTGTTGAGGGGGTGGCGGTCTCGCCCGTCGAAGGCGTCGAATTCTGCGTCATAAGGCAAACCTAACTTGAATGCGCGGCCTCTGCCATGCGTAGCTCTGGATTCGGTCATGCGCGTACCCGTGCGGTAGCGTTGGATAGTCAAGCGCGTCACGCGAGCGCGCAAAGGCCGCGCAAAACGCTCCCGGGCTGGGAGCAGGCGGAAGGAACAACGATGACAGTTGAACACGTCGAACAGGGTGAGCCCCAGCAGGGTGGCGAAAAGCTTCAGCGCACGCTGAAAAACCGCCACATCCAGCTGATCGCCATCGGTGGTGCGATCGGTACGGGCCTGTTCATGGGATCGGGTAAGACGATCTCTGTCGCCGGCCCCTCGATCCTGCTGGTCTACATGATCATCGGCGCGGTCCTCTTCCTGTTCATGCGCACCCTCGGCGAGCTGCTGCTCTCCGACCACAAGTACGCGACCTTCGCGGACATCGCCCGCGACCTCATCGGCCCGTGGGCTGGCTTCGTGACGGGGTGGACCTACTGGGCGTGCTGGGTGGTCACCGGCGTCGCCGACATGATCGCGATCACCGGCTACACGCACTTTTGGTGGCCGGACCTGCCCGCGTGGATCCCCATCGGCGCGACGACTCTGCTGCTCTTTGCCCTCAACGCGATGACGGTGAAGGCCTTCGGCGAGACGGAGTTCTGGTTCGCGCTCGTCAAGATCGTCGCGATCATCGCCCTGGTCATCGTCGGTTTCGGCATGGTCGCCATGGGCACGGTTGACGAGGAGGGGACCGTGGCCGCAGTCTCGAACCTGTGGAGCCATGGCGGCTTCTTCCCGACCGGATTCACCGGCTTCCTCGGTGGCTTCCAGATCGCCCTCTTCGCGTTCATCGGCATTGAGATGGTCGGCACGACAGTCGCCGAGACCGACGATCCGGACAACACCCTGCCCAAGGCCGTCAACTCCATCCCCGTGCGCATCATGCTCTTCTACGTGGCGGCGCTCGCGGCCATCATGATGGTGACCCCCTGGGATCAGGTGAGCCCCGAGAAGTCCCCCTTCGTCACGATGTTCTCGCTGACCGGGCTGGGCGCCGCGGCCACGATCGTCAACCTGGTGGTCCTCTCCTCGGCCGCGTCGAGCGCGAACTCGGGCATCTACTCGACGTCGCGCATGCTCTACGGCCTGGCCCGCCAGGAGCAGGCGCCCGGCATCTTCGCCCGCCTGTCCAGCCACCACGTGCCCCTCAACGCCCTGTTCCTGTCCTGCGTGTGCCTCCTCTCGGGCATCGTCATCATGGGAATGGGTGGCTCGATTTCCGAGGCCTTCACGCTGGTGACCTCCGTGTCGGCCACGCTGTTCATGGGCGTGTGGGTTGTCATCGTCGTGTCCTACCTGGTCTACCTGCGCAAGCGCCCCGACCTGCATACTGCCTCGAAGTTCAAGGCCCCCGGCGGCGCGATCAGCGCTTGGATCGTCCTGGCGTTCATGGGCTGCATGGGCGTCATCCTGGCGATGTGGGACGATACCCGCCCCGGCCTCGTCTATTCGCTGATTTGGATCGCGTTCATCGTGGGTGCGGCCTTCGCGAACCGCCATTTCCTGCTGCGCCGCGCGTCGCGCGGGGTGCTCGGTGACGGGGGCACGGGCGAGGGCCCGCATACCGGTCCTCATCTGCATGAGTAGCGCAATGAATACCAAGTGACTATGCTCACTAGAGTGCCACGGGAGCTCGAAGTGAGCTGAGAGGGGACCACCCCCGACCGTAGAACCTGATCCGGATCATACCGGCGTAGGAAGGCTCTTCCCTCGTGGCCGCCGTGCAACACGAAGGGAGTATTTTCGCATGGCATCCACTGCTCCGTCCCTCCGCTGGAGGGTCATTGACATCGTCACCGCCGCCGTTCTGGGCGTCGCTTGCGGCCTCATTTTTGTCGTCTGGAACCAGGTAGGCGGCGCAAGCTACGAGTTCCTCAAGACCATCGGCCCCGGTGTGGGTGGCCTGGTGACGGGCGTCTGGCTGCTGGGCGGCACGCTCGGCGGTTACGTCATCCGCAAGCCCGGTGCCGCGCTCTTCGTCGAGCTGATGGCTGCCACCGTCTCCATGGCCCTGGGTTCCCAGTGGGCCGTCGAGACCATCTACTCGGGTCTCGCGCAGGGCCTCGGCGCGGAGGTCGTCTTCGCCCTGGTCGCCTACCGCCGCTTCAACGTGACGATCGTGGGCGCTGCGGGTGCCGTGTCCTTCGCGTTCGAGTGGGTCCTCGAGCTTTTCCTCTCCGGCCACATCACGAAGGGCGTGCTCTACAACGTGATCTACCTCGTGTGCGGCATGGCGTCGGGCATCGTCCTGGCGGGCATCCTCGCCTGGGCGCTGACGAATGCGCTGGCAAAGACGGGCGCGCTGGATCGCTTCGCCTCCGGCCGTGGAGCGCGTGAGCTTGTCTGATTTCGAATCCATGGACGAGGCCCACTCCGCCTCCTCCCGCCCCGCTTCCTCTCCGGACGGCCAGGTGCCGCTGGGTGAGGGGGCGGGCGCGCGCGTGTGCGCGCGCGGCTGGGGATGGCGTCACGCCGGGCGCAAGAACGCCGCGCTGTCGGGTGTTGATCTCGATATTGCGCCGGGCGAGCGCGTGCTGGTGTTGGGCCCGTCCGGGTCGGGCAAGTCGACGCTTATGGGCGGCTTGGCCGGCCTGCTGGGCGGCGCCGAGGAGGGCGAGGCCACCGGCACGCTCACCGTGGACGGCGTCGCTCCGGCCGAGGCGAGGGGCCGCGTGGGCCTGCTCATGCAGGACCCCGAGGCCCAGGTGGTCCTTGCCCGCGTGGGCGACGACGTGGCCTTCGGCATGGAAAACCTGGGGGTTGCGCGCGAGGAGATCTGGCCTCGCGTGGAGAATTCGCTCGAGGCTGTGGGCCTGAGCGTCCCCCTGGATCATTCGACGACGGAGCTGTCGGGCGGGCAGAAGCAGCGCCTGGCTCTGGCGTCGATCCTCGCGATGGGCCCGGGCCTGCTGCTCCTGGACGAGCCCACCGCAAACCTGGACCCGAGCGGCGTCGCCGAGGTGCGTGCCGCCGTCGAAAAGGTCGTCGAGCGCACGGGCGCGACCGTGGTCGTCGTGGAGCACCGCGTCGACGTGTGGGCCTCTCTCGTGGACCGCGTCATCGTGGTCGCGGACGGCGCGATCGCCGCCGATGGCCCGCTTGACGAGGTCCTCGCGCAGCAGGGCGAGGCCCTACGTGAGCGCGGCATCTGGCTTCCCGGCGACGACGTCGCCGCCGAGGTCGGACCCGCCCCCGAGGTCCCCCCGGCCTCGTCTGAAGGCCCGGAAGGGGGAGCGCGAGGCGCCTCTCCGATCGCCCGAGTCACCGACCTGACGATCGGCTACGACGCGTCCGCCCCCGTGCGCAGCGGCATCGACCTGACGATCGAGCGCGGCGTCTCCACCTGCATCGTTGGCGCTAACGGCGCCGGAAAATCGACCTTTGCCCTGACGCTCGCGGGCCTCCTGCCGCCCCTGGACGGCGTCGTCGAGGTTGAGACTTCCGACGGCACAGCCGGTGACCCGCACGAGTGGTCCAGCAAGCAGCTGCTCGGCCGCATGTCGATGGTCTTCCAGGAGCCCGAATACCAGTTCCTGGCCGCCACCGTCGCCGAGGAGCTCGCGATCGGCCCGCGCGCCGCCGGCATGAGCGACGAGGAGATCGCCCCCCTCGTCGACGAACACCTCGAGGCCCTGGGCCTCACCAAACTCGCGCGCGCCAACCCCATGACCCTGTCGGGCGGCGAGAAGCGCCGCCTGTCGGTGGCGACCGCGCTCATCAGCGCCCCCGAGCTGCTCATCCTCGACGAGCCGACTTTCGGCCAGGATCGCGGCACGTGGCTCGGCCTTGTGCGCCTCCTGCGCGCCGCCCTCGAGCGCGGCGTCACCCTGGTGTCGATCACGCACGACCCCGCGTTCGTGGCCGCGATGGGCCAGCGCGTCATCGACCTCGGGCAGGTCGGCACGCGTGGCTCGGCCCCCGAGGATTCCACGGACGAGGCCGGGGCCGCCCTCGCCGGGAACGCTCACGATCGCGGCCCGAAGCGCGGCGCCCGAGGCCTCCTCGCGCATACGAATCCCGTCGCCCGCGTGCTCGCCCTCCTGGTCGCCACCACGCCCCTGCTGATCACGATTGACCCGGTGAGCGCGGCCGTTGCCGTCATTCTCGAGCTCGCGCTCATGCCCCTGTCGGGCGTGTCCGCGCGCAGCTTCTTCCTGAAGGCGACGCCTCTGCTGCTGGCTGCGCCGCTCGGCGCGCTGTCCATGCTGCTCTACGCCTCACCGGGCGGAAACGTCTACTGGCAGTTCGGGCCGGCAGCGATCTCGGACCACTCCATGTGGCTGGCGCTGGGCATCGGCCTGCGCATGTGCGCGATCGTCCTGCCTGCGATTGCTCTGCTCGACCGCATCGATCCGACCGACATGGGCGACGGCCTCGCACAGATCCTGCACCTGCCCGCCCGCCCCGTGCTGGCTGCGCTCGCAGGCGCGCGCATGACGTCGCTGATGGCGGCCGACTGGAAGGCCCTCGAGCGGGCGCGCCGTGCGCGAGGCGTTGGTGACTCCTCGCGCATCCGTTCCTTCCTGCGAGGCTCCTTCTCGCTGCTGGTCTTCGCGCTGCGTCGCTCCGGCAAGCTGGCCACCACGATGGAGGCCCGAGGCTTCGGCGCGGCAGGCAAGCGAACGTGGGCGCGCCCCTCGCGCCTGCGCGCCGCCGATGCTGTGCTCATGGTCGTCGCCATCGCCGTGCCCGCGATCGCGCTGGCCGCGAGCATCTGGGCGGGTACCTTCGCCCTGGTGGGTCGATGAGCGGCCTGACCTGGGAAGACGTGAGCGGGGGAGTGGGCCTGAGGGTCACCGTCCCCGTCACGATGGGCCCCGATGAGGCCGCCCGCGAGCTCGCCCCCCGCCTGAGTGCCCTGGCGGGGGAGCGGGCCACGGCCTCGTCTGGTGAGGCGGGCGCGCGCCCCGGCGTCCCGGTCGTCACGATCGACGGCTACTCCGGCTCCGGCAAGTCCACGCTGGCCGCCGCGCTCGCGCCCCTCCTGCCAGGCTGGCAGGTGCTGCACCTCGACGACTGGTACCCCGGCTGGGATGGCCTCGCGGAGGGCGCCCACATCGCGCGTCGAATTGCCGCGGACCTGCGGGGAGGGTGTGCCTCCTCCTACGAGGCCTGGGACTGGGAGTACGGTACAACCGGGGCGACGATCAGTGTCCCCCTCGCCCCGACGATCATCGAGGGTTGCGGCGCCATCGAGGCCGAGGCCGACCTCAGCGTGTGGATCGCCGACCCCGGCGAGGACGAACGACGCAGCAGGGCTCTCGCGCGTGACGGGCAGACCTATGCGCCGCATTGGCAGCGGTGGGCCGACCAGGATCTGGGGCGCTCGCTACCATAGGTGTATGCTGCCGCCACATCCTGAACCGCCGCTGTGGGCGTGGCTCCTCTTTGGGGCCTTCGAATTCGCGATCCGCGTCGTCGCGCTGGGTGTTGTGCCCAAGCAACGCCGCGCCTCGACGTCGACTGCGTGGCTGCTGCTGATCTTCCTGTGGCCCCTCCTGGGTGTGCCGCTGTATGTCATCTTCGGTTCGTGGTGGGCGATGGGCCGGCGGCTCGACGATGACCCGGAGGCCCGTCAGCTGGTCGACGCCATCGTGGCCCGCTCGACCGCGCCCGATCCTGAGAACTACGAGGTGCCGGACGGCCCCGACGGCCTGCCTGCGGGCTCGGACGACGACACCGCCTCGATCATGCGACTGTCCGGGACTCTCAGCGGCTTCCCGGCCTCGGTGGGACGGGTTGGTCGCCTCTACAACGACACGGCCGAGACCTTCCGTGCCATGGCGGCCAGCATCGACGCGGCGACTCACCACGTGAACGCCCTGTACTACCAGACGTCGTGGGACGAGTACACGGCACCCTTCTACGAGGCCCTCGAGCGCGCGGTCGCCCGTGGCGTCACCGTCCGCCTGCTCGTCGACCACCACGGTATGCGCACGATCCCGGGCCACAAGGACTTCCGCCGCCGCCTGAACGCCATGGGTATCGAGTGGCACGAGATGCTGCCCTTCGCCCCGCTGCGCGGGCAGATTCGCCGCCCCGACCTGCGCAACCACCGTAAGATTCTGGTCATCGACGGGCGCGAGGCCTACGTCGGCTCCCACAACCTCGTGGCCCCCGACTACGACACTCCCTCGTACGCGAAGGCCGGCATGCTCTACGACGACACGAGCGTGTCCGTCACCGGCCCGATCGTCGCCCAGATCCAGGCAGTCTTCGCCGTCGACTGGTACTACGCGTGCAAGGAGATCCTGACCCCCGACGTCCTTACCCCGCCCGCCGCGCAGCTGGCAGCGGACCGTGAGGACACGCAGATCTCGGCCATGCAGATCATCCCGTCGGGCCCCGCGTTCACGGGCGAGCCGAACCTGCGCGCGTTCATCCACATGATCTCCTCGGCGCGCACGCACGTGTCGATCACGAGCCCGTACTTCATTCCGGACGAGGCCCTCATGACCGCGCTGACGAACGCGGCGCTGTCGGGCGTCGAGGTCGAGCTCTTCGTCTCCGAGCAGTTCGACCAGTTCCTGGTCGGCCACGCGCAGCGCTCCTACTACGGGCCGCTCCTGAAGGCGGGCGTGCGCATCCACCTGTACCACAAGCCGCGGATGCTCCACTCGAAGTACATGATCGTCGACGGGAGCCTGTGCTTCATCGGCTCGTCGAACATGGACGTGCGCTCCTTCGGCCTTAACTACGAGATCGTGCTGGTCGCCGACAGCTCGCGCCTGGTCGAGATGCTGCACGGCAACGACGACCGCACGCGCGAGAAGTCTCGCGAGCTCACCTACGAGGAGTGGCGAGGCCTGCCGTGGTACGTCCACTACATCGACAACGTGTGTCGACTGGGGAGCTCGCTCCTGTGAGTGTTCCCGAAAACCAGGTCGGCGCTGGCGCTACTGACAGGGATTTCGCGACGTTATCGGACACTGTGTCCGCCTCGCTCGAGGTCAATCCGTTTGTCGGGGAGGGTGGCGCCTACGACTCCGTGCGCCCCGCCTACCCGGACGAGGCCGTGGCCGCGTTGATCGACGCCGTGCGGCGCGCTCGAGGTGCCGACGCGTCGGGGCAGGGTGGCCCGCTGCGCGCCGCTGACATCGGCGCGGGCACCGGCAAGATGAGCGAGCTCCTGGCTCGCAGCGGTCTCCTCGTTGACGCGGTCGAACCGTCCGAGGCGATGCGCGCCCAGGCCTCGTCGATCGAGGGAGTCACCTGGCACGGCGGCGTCGCGGAGCAGACGGGGTTACCGAACGGCGTGTATGACATCGTCGTGTTTGCCCAGTCGTGGCATTGGATGGATCCGGAGCGTGCGGGCCTCGAGGCAGCCCGAATCCTGGCACCCGGCGGCGCGCTCGCGATCGTGTGGAACCAGATGGCCGTGTCGATCCCGTGGGTGCATCGCCTGACTCGCATCATGCGCTCGGGAGACGTGCACCGCCCCGACAGGCCGCCCACGCCGGGTGGCGGCTTCGCGCCGATGAGCCTCACCCAGATCGCCTGGGAGGACCGGATGACCCCCGAGGAGATCCTCACCCTGGGAACGACCCGATCCTCGTACATCCGTTCGTCGGAGGCGGGCCGGGCCCGCATGCAGGAAAACCTGCGCTGGTACCTCTACGACCACCTCGGGTATGCGCCCGGGGAGCAGGTCGCCATCCCGTACGCGACGCTCGTGTGGCTCACCCACCTGTGAGGGCGTGGCCGCTGCGTAAGTCAGCGGAAGGAAATCTCTTTCTCGGTCTTGTTATCGAACCATCGCCGACGGCCGTCAGGTTCGACGACGAGTTGAATGTCGGAGCCGATCGGCAGGTCGTAGATGCCGATGCAGGCGGGCTCAAGGTTGCACAGCTCGTTGAAGTCAACGACGGTCATGTTTTTTGGATCATCCAGGTACTCGGCGGTGTCGCGGTCGGATAGCACGCGCCAGCCGGAGTCCTGAGGGGCGAAGGGTTCCTCGCGGGTCAGCCACTTGATGTTGCCTGTGCGCTCAACAATCTTGCGAGAGACGATGGCCGCGCCGGCGTTGTTAATGAACGTGATCATGCGTGTTCCTCTGTGTGTTTCTCGCTTCCGGTACGACCACCTCGGGTATGCGCCCGGGGAGCAGGTCGCGATCCTGTACGCGACGCTCGTGTGGCTCACCCACCTGTTAGAGGTGGGCGAGCCGCGGGCGTCGAACGTCAGTGAATGGGCTCCAGGAACCTGTCCGAGGATCCCTCAGGCATGGGGAGCGGGCGCTCCCGCGCGCTGCGCAGAGCGGGGTCGAGGACGGCCAGGACCGGATCCCAGGTGTGCAGCGGATGGGCGATCGTGAAGCCTGCGGACTGGCTGTTCAGAACGATCTCCTCGTAGACCTGGATCGTCACGCCGTTGTACTCGTGAGCGACGTGCTGAAGGAAGTAGGAGTTCGGGAGGTAGGTGACCTCCTGGAGGTTGAAGTTGGGAGCCCCCTGAAGGATCGGCGTGAGGTCGCGCCCGTTGGCGCCGACCACGATGGCGACCTCCGGCCGCGCCAGGTTGTTCGTCGCGATCTCGAGGCTGTGCGTCGTGGCGGTGAGCGCCGGCGAGCCGATGACTCGCACGCGGTCCACCGTGCGATCGACGTAGCCGCGGAAGGTGATCTGTGGCCTGGGGGGCAGCTTGTTGAGGAGCTCGAGGAGTCCGCGCATATGTTCGGCATGGTTGTCAGTCATTGGTCTTCCTGGCTTGTTGGGGCGCGTCGGGGGTCCGTGGCGCCAGTGTCTGAACCGTCCTCGTTGGTGCGACGTCGGTGGTGATGTGCCCACGGTATCCGATTGTTGCTGGCGAGCGAAACCGAATGCTCGCGGGGGTGCGTGAGCGTGATGGGCGAGGTGCAGGAAGGGGCCGTGTGTCAGCCCTCGGTGCGTGGGGGAGTCCGTGCCTCGTGCCGCTCTCGAATGGGGCGGGCGCGCCTGGCACAATGGGGTCCATGGGTGTGTCGTTTCTGGGAGTGATCGCTGCCCTCGCCATGTACGCGGTGAGCGTGGCGCCGTCGCTGATGGCGCGCTCGTGGGCGTGGCACGCGGTCGCCTCGGGTGTCCTCGTGTCTTGCGGGTACGTCGCGGGTGTGGTCGTCCAGAACGTGGGTGCCCGCGTCATCGCCATGACCGGCCTGACGATCCGTGCATCCGAGCCCGTCGAGATCGGCTTCCGTGTCTGCATCGCCGCCCTCTTTGCTATCTGGTGGCTCTACGCGGTCATCCAGTCCTACCGCCGGGCCCGCGTCGCCGCCAGGCTCGTGAACATGCCGGGGGAGACCTTCGGCGAGTACCTCCTGGGTACGGCCGGCACGGTCGTGATTGCCTGGTGTCTCATCCTGATCGTCGGGGCGTTGAACCGCGTGGGACGCATGCTGATCGGGGTGCTCGGCGGCTACATGCCGCGCCCGGCGGCGATCGTCGTGGGCGTCGCGATCCTGGCCACCATTGTCTTCTTCCTGACCTCCAACGTGATCCTGCGCGGTGGGATCGGCTTCTTCCGCCACCACGCCGAGCAGATGAACACGCGTACCGCGCGCGGCATCTACAAGCCGTTCGTGCCTGAGCGCTCCGCATCCCCGGCCTCGTCCGTCACCTGGGAATCCGTCGGCGGTCAGGGGCGCGTCTTCCTGGGGCGCGGCCCCTCGCGCCTGGACATCGCGCAGGTTACCGGCGGCGAGGCCATGGAGCCGATCCGCGTCTACTCCGGTATGCCCACGGGTGGGGCGGGCATCGAGCAGGCCGCAGCGACGGTGGTCGCCGAGCTGCGCCGCACGGGCGCCTTCGATCGAGCTGTCATCCTCATCGCCGCGTCGACCGGCTCCGGCTGGGTCGACGAGTGGCAGGTTCAGCCCCTCGAGTTCCTGACGCGCGGGAATTGCGCCACCGCCTCGCTCCAGTACTCCTACGTGCCCTCAGCCCTCAACTGGCTGACCGGCCTCGAGCCGGCGCAGGAGGCCTCGGCCGTGCTCTTCCGGGCGGTGCGGGCCGAACTCGACACGATGGACGAGGCCGACCGACCCGCGCTCTTCGTCTGCGGTGAATCCCTGGGGGCTTTCGCCTCGCAGTCGGTTTTCTCCTCGGTCGAGGAGGCGCTCTCCCAGGTGGATGGGGCCCTGTGGGTGGGTACCCCCGCGTTCACGCCGATGCACGCCGAGCTGACGGCAGCCCGCCACAAGGGAAGCCCCGAGGTTGCCCCCGTCGTCTACAACGGTCGGCGCGTGCGCTTCGTGAACGAGCCATCCGACCTGCGCACCGACCTGTACGGGCGCGAGCTGGGGCCGTGGGGCTTCCCGCGCTTCGTCTACGCCCAGCACGCGTCCGATCCGGTCGTGTGGTGGAACCGGAAGATGCTCTGGATGCAGCCCGATTGGCTGCGTGAGCGGGCGGGCCGCGACGTGTCTCCCTTCGTTGAATTCACGCGCTTCGTCACCTTCATTCAGGTGCTCGCCGACCTGCCCGTCGCGGGGACCGCTCCCGGCGGCCACGGCCACACCTACAACGAGGAGTTGATCCCCCTGTGGCGGGCGATCCTCGGCTTCGATCTCCTCTTTGACGAGGCCCCGACCCACCCGCGCTTGGCAGCCCTGGATGGCGAGTGGGTGGACGAGGAGATGGTGGAGCGTATCGGCATCGTTGTGCGGGCGAACCTGGAGCTGTCGGACCGTCAGTAGGGCGCTCGCGGTGTGCCGTGGCATGTTTGTCGAGGTCGCGGGCCTGCTGTATGCCTATTTGTATTAGTTCGCTACGGTATTTACCGTGTCAAATGAATTCTGCATCATTCAGAATTTCAGTCTTTTAAGAGGGTTGTCGGTGAACATGTGTGCTTTTGTCACAGAACATATGTTCAGTGGTCAGTGAATGTGTTGAAATCCTGCTGACAAGAGGGTTAGGAGCCTCCTTATTTTCCCTCAATACGCCTTGTAACTACTGAATGGTAAGTCAGTAAAGCATTGCTAGGTATCTGGTTCCGCAGTATCGTGCGAATTGCGAGCAGATAACCTAACCGCGCGGTATAGCTCGCCTGAATCAACATTGGAGTGAGCATGTCATACACATTTCACAGGGCGTGGATAGCGGCCCTGGCGACCGGCGCGATGGCAGCGTCCGGCGTCGCCTTCGGCGCTCCCGCCCTGGCAGCAACCCCCGCGCCCGACGTGGATGGTCCGGTGATCTCCGACCTCGCCACCACCAGTGAAGGTATTGGCGGTCAGGTCACCTTCTCCGTCGTCGACAATCCCGGCCTGTCTAGCATCGACTTGCGCGACCCGGCGTCCGACGCGATTTTCTATCGTCGCGTCGTCGACTTCCCCGGCAACGTCACCGCTGACGGGAAGCATCACTACACGTTCACCATCAAGTTCTCCGATATCCAGGCCGCCTGGGCCAAGGCTGGCCACACCGACGCCCTGCCCGCGACGGTCAAGCTCGTCGCATGGGGCAGTGACGGCATGCCGTCCAAGCGTGCTGATGTCGTTATCGAACCCGTTGCGTTGACGTCCCTCGACTTTGGTATCGAGTCAGGAAAACTCGATCTGTACGTTGGCCAGCAGACGAATATTGGCGTCACGCGCATGCCGGAAAACGCCAACATGACGAAGGTCAATTGGTCCGGCGACGACATTGACGTCCTCAACGTCGATGAGAAGTCAGGCCTCGTGACTGCCCAGAAGGAGGGCTGCTCGGATGTTAGGGCTGTCGCCGACTACATGGATCCGAAGGTCTTCGACCCAGTGATGGCCAGTGTCCAGGTCTGCGTCAGCGAGCTGGGCAAGGATGAGATTGCGCTCAATCACCTCCGCGTGGACATCGAGGAGGGCGAGACTGTGACCCTCAAGCCGTTGCTTCCCAAGAAGTTCAAGGATGCCACCCTGTCCTGGAGCCTGGAGTATGACGGCGCGGTCATCCTGAAGGTGGCAAGAGTGCGATGATCACCGGCGGCAACGTTGTTGATTGGGATCAGGTGAACCTGACCGCCACCCTGCCCGATGGAACCGCGGCAACGGCGACGACAATCGCCGTTGTGAAGGCTGTGAAGCAGGACGCGAAGGCACCTGCTCCGTGGGTCGATCCGCAGCCCGAGCCTGCGCCCGATCCGCAGCCTCAGCCGGAGCCTCAGCCCGCACCCGACCCGCAGCCTGCACC
>CATYYP010000020.1 GCA_958415245.1 Schaalia odontolytica
CCTCGGAGACGCTCAGGGGTCCGGCGGCCGCATGAACGCTGGCGGGCGCCGCTCCGATGTCACTACGCGCGGCGGGCGTGTTCAGGTAGATAACGCTCTCGGTCTCACTGAGCGCAAAAACTCGGTCGTCAGTCGCAGCTCCGCCGCTCGCACCGGTGATCGACTGATCCGCGTTCTCGTTGTGCACCGTCTCGATGAGCCCGCGCTGAACGGGGGTGAACGCGCCCTCGTAGAAGTCGCCGTTCATCCACGCGCGCAGGTCAGAGTTCTCCCACGTGACCTCCTCGAAGGGCACGTGGTGGTACTGGCGCGCCTCGAGAACGTCTGCGCTCAGGAGCAGGAGCTGGCCGTCGATCTTGTCGAGGACAATCCACTGAATCGGCTCTGGACCATTGCTTGTATTTCCGTCCTGCTCGTAGGAGCCGAAGGACACGGTGTCGCCCTTGGATACCGAGCGGTACGGCAGCCCGGGATCGGCTTCGACAAGGGCCTGCGCGCGCTGCGCCGCATCGCTGTACCCGCCGAGCGCATGGAAGAGCTCGTACGCTCCCTGGGCGTCCCCGGCCTCGTCCAGGGCGACGGCCTCGCGATAGCGCGCTGCGTTGCGCACGACGATCGTGAGAACGGCGACGAGGAATAGCACGAGGAGAACCGCGCCGATGCGCACGGTTTTCGAACGTCCTAGGGCCCTCACGCCGCCATTGTCTCCTATCCGGGGCGATACGTCAGGCTGAGGGCTTCGCGTCCTTCTTCCAGGACGCCACCAGCGCCCCAATACCGCTACCGGCGACCAGGACGCTCATGATGCGCACGAAGGGCTGGAAGACGGTGTGGCAGCGCATCGTCTTCATCGCGCACAGCGGGCAGATCCCGCCAGGAATGAAGAACACAACGACGCTGGCGATGACCGCGAGCGCGAGCAGGGCCAGGCGCGCGGGCTTGTTCTTGACGAGGGAGGAGGCGCCGTACAGTGCGATGAGGCCGACGGCGCTGCCCGCCACCATGTTCTGGCACTGGTGGCAGTGCATCCACGAGCCGTCGGCCCGTTGCTCGCACGCCGAAAAGACGGTCACACCTCCGGCGAGCAGCAGGGCGCTGAGAGCGGCGGGGACCAGGGGAATGATGACGTCCTTCTTTGCCACGGTATCCATTCCTTGAAGACAACGATCAGTGTTGATGAGCTTTACCTAAGTATATTAAGCGTAACTTTCAACGCTCGTCAACGAGCAATAATGCCACCACGGCGCCCCGAACATACACCTCGCCCCCGCCGGGTTTCGACGGGGGCGAACTGTATGTCAGAGCAGGCCAGCGGTGCACAGGGCGCGACGCAGGGCCGACACCTCATCGTCGCTGATGCCCACCATCGGCAGGCGCACGGCCGGGCTGTCGATGACACCCTGGAGCCACAGGGCGTACTTCGCCATGACCGCTCCCTGTCCGCCGCCCATGATGGCGTGCACGAGGGGACGCAGCGAATAGGACAGCTCACGGGCCTCCCACACCTGGTCGCTGTCGAGCAACTCGATCATGCGACGATACTGGGCCGAGGCCACGTGCGTGACCACGGAAATGAAGCCCGAGGCACCGCCCGTCATCCACGCGAAGTTCAAGCCGTCGTCGCCCGAGTAGTACTCCAGGCCCGTGCGGTGCATGCGCTCCACGCCGGTCTCCACGTCACCCGTCGCATCCTTGACGCCCAAGATCCGCGGGTGCTGGGCGAGGATGTCGAGGGTCGCGTCAGAGAACGCGATGCCCGTGCGCCCCGGAATGTCGTAGAGCATGACGGGCAGGTCGGTCGCATCCGTCACGGCGCGCACGTGCGCGCGCAGGCCCTCCTGGGAAGGGCGGTTGTAGTACGGGGACACGATCAGCAGACCGTCTGCTCCGTGCTCCTGGGCACCCTCACCGATGCGCACCGCGTGGGCGGTGTCGTTCGAACACGCGCCGCACAGGATGAACGCTCGATCCCCCACAGCCTCGCGGACGGCATCCGTCAGGTCGTTCTTCTCCGGCTGGTGAGTCGTCGGTGACTCGCCCGTCGTGCCGGACAGCAGAATCGTGTCGCACCCTTCGTCGACCAGCTTGATCGCCAGACGCTGCGCGGAGGGCAGATCAATCTCACCAGTGTCGGTCATCGGCGTGACCATGGCGGCTGCGAGGGAACCGAAGCGGCGGGGAGGAATGTTGCTCATGCGCTCCATGATACGCATGGCCCCTCACAATGGGCGCGCACCGCCCCCGACGTGGACGGAGCACCACGCACGCACCCGCGTGGCGTCGCTCGCGCCGTGGGCCCTTAGTCGCGCTCCGCCCACCACATGTGCTGCGTGGGGCCATCGCCCAGCACTCGCACCGCGCCCGAGGGGGCAAAACCCGCCGACGTGTAAAAGCGCTGGCGCTCCTCATCATCCACGCCAACCCACACGCGCAACTGGCCACTCGTCAGGTCCGCGACCGCCGACAGCAGGCGCGACGCATGCCCCGACCGGCGGAAGTTCTTATCCACCGCCAGCTCGTACACTTGCGTCGCGGCCACCGCAGCCTCACCCGGGGAAGCGTCGGGGGCCGAGGGTGCCCCGGCCTCGTCGGGACCGGCGAGCGCGAAGCCGACGATCGTATTGCCGTGGAGGGCGACGAGGAGGGCGGTGCCGACCGGCCGCGGAGAGGCCAGCGTCACCTCCCACTGGGCGGCGAGTGCGTCCTCAGTGATGC
Source organism: Schaalia odontolytica (assembly GCA_958415245.1). Classification (GTDB taxonomy): domain Bacteria; phylum Actinomycetota; class Actinomycetes; order Actinomycetales; family Actinomycetaceae; genus Pauljensenia; species Pauljensenia odontolytica_D. The sequence goes on from CATYYP010000020.1 coordinate 2,716, forward strand.
CCTGAGTGTCGAGGGCGTTCTGCCCCATGAGGGAGAGCCAGGCCTCGCACTGCAGCCGAGCGATCGCGCGCGCGTCGCCGCTCTGAGCGGGGCGCACGGAGCGGTCCGGACCCGCGGCCGAGCTCACAGGCCCATCACCTGGTCGAGGCCGATCGTCAGGCCCGTACGGCCGATCACGCGGCGTACGCCCAGCAGGACACCGGGCATGAAGGACACACGGTCGAAGGAATCCGTGCGGATGACCAGCTGCTCACCCGCATTGCCCAGGAGGATCTCCTCCGAGGCGGTCAGGCCGCGAAGGCGCACGGCGTGGACGGGAACGCCATCCACGCGGCCGCCGCGGCTGCCGAGCTCGTCGGTTTCGGTCGCGTCGGGCATCTCGCCCAGGCCGGCCTCGGCGCGCGCCTTCGCGATGCCGCGCGCGGTCGCCACGGCGGTGCCGGAGGGAGCATCCACCTTGGCGGGGTGATGCATCTCGATGACCTCAGCGGACTCGAAGTAGGGGGCGGCCATGGCGGCGAACTTCATGGCGAGCACCGCGCCCATCGCGAAGTTCGGGGCGATCAGGACGGCACGCCCAGCGGCCTCGGCATGCTCGCGCACGCGCGCGTAGGACTCTTCCGTCCAGCCGGTCGTACCCACGACGACATCCACGCCCGCGTCGAGGAGCGCGTGCACGTTGGACTCGGTGACGCTGGGGATCGAGAAGTCGACGGCGACCTGCGCGCCATTCACGCTCTGCGGCGTGATCTCGTCGCCCGCATCGAAGAGGGCAACGACCTCCATGTCCGGGGCGTCCGTGACCGCCTGAACGACGGTCGAGCCCATGCGGCCCTTGGCTCCTGTCACTGCGACGCGAATCATTGCGCTCTCCTTCTTACGGTTGTGTGGCTGTCTTCAGGGTATTCCCACGTTCGGCGCGACGAGCGCTGATGGACAGGGGGTATCTCACTCCCCCGTTTCTTACTGCGCGGGCAGGACGAGGGCGCGGCAATCCAGCTTGGTGACGAGGGAGACCGCCAGGGCGCGCACGTCGGCGGCTTCCACCGCGTCGAACTCGGCGAGAGACTCGTCGATGGGCCGGTAGCGACCGATGATCTCCGAGCGACCCAGTCGCATCATGCGCGACCAGTTGTCTTCGAGGCCCAGGACAACGCCTCCGCGCACCTGTCCGCGCACGCGCGTCATCTCTTCCTCGGTCGGGCCGTCGGTGGCGAGATCTTCCAGCTGAGCACGCATGATGGCCTCGACCTCACCGACCTTATCGGGGCTGCAGCCCGCGTACATACCGAAGGTTCCGGTGTCGGAGTAGGCGACGTCGAAGGCGTAGGTTGTGTAGGCCAGTCCACGCTTTTCGCGCACCTCCTGGAAAAGGCGCGACGACATGGAGCCGCCCAGGACCGACAGCAGGACGCTCATGGTCGGACCCGCAGGGTCCGTTGCCGGAAGGCCCTCGCAGCCGATGATGACGTGCGCCTGGGTCACGTCGCGTCGGCGGGTGATGTCCTTGTCGTGGTCGGCAATCGGTGTCACGGTCGTGGATCGACGAGGCCGGGGCAAGGCCGCGCTGCCCGAGTCCCAGGGCGATCCCTCCAGGGCGGCCTGCACGCGCTCGCACACTGATTCATGATCGACGTTGCCGGCGGCGGCCACGATGAGGGATGAGGGGCCGTAGTGGGCCTGGTAGTGCTCCCAGACGTCCGCGCGCTCGACCTCGCGGATGGCCTGGGGCGTGCCACCAACGGGGCGTCCGATCGGACGGTCGCCGTGGACGGCCAGCTGGAAGGTGTCGTGGACCGTATCCGTGGGCGAGTCCTCCCCCATCGCCAGTTCGTCGAGGATGACGCCGCGCTCCATCGAGAAATCTACCTCGTCGAGGCGTGAGTCGGTGACCATGTCGGTCAGCGTCTCGATCGCCATGTCGAGGTCCGCGTCGCGCACGCGCGCCCAGTAGGCGGTGTGCTCACGAGCGGTCTCCGCGTTCGACTCGCCGCCCACGCTGTCGAAGGCAACGGCGATATCGAGGGCGGAACGCTTGTTCGTGCCCTTGAACAGAAGGTGCTCGAGGAAGTGGGTCGACCCGGCCGTGCGCGGTCCCTCGTCGCGCGACCCCACGGGCACCCACAGGGACACGCCCGCGCTCTTCGTCGCGGGAATCTCCTGGGTCAGGACACGTGTCCCGGCTCCCAGGATCGTGCGATCAATGCGGGTGTCGCCATCCTCGATGGACAGGCGGGCCTCGTCGAGCGGCAGCGGCTTGGGCGTCATACTTCTCCTCTTGAGTCCCCCATGATCCGGGGGTTGGCACGAAACGTTCACAGTGTATCCGCAAAAAGGCCGGTGGCCGGGCGGAGCAGACGCTCCGTCCCGACCACCGGTCCGATTCAGCTAGCGGGAGCTACTCACTCCTCGGAAGCGCCGTCCTCGCGCTCGTCGTCGCGGCGACGGCGGGTGCGGGTACGGGGGCGACGCTCGCGACGCTCGGAGCGGTCGCGGCGCTCACGGCGCTGCTCGGTCTGCTCGCCCTCGGCGGCCTCGAGCTCGCCGGCCTCGCCGTCGATGACGGCGTGCAGGCTCAGCTTGCCGCGGTCGCCGATCTCAGCGATCTCGACCTCGACCTGCTGGCCGACCTGCAGGACGTCGTCCACGGAGTCGATGCGCTTACCACCCACGAGGCGACGGACCTGCGAGATGTGCAGGAGGCCGTCCTTGCCGGGGGTCAGCGACACGAACGCGCCGAACGAAGTGGTCTTGACGACCGTGCCGACGAAGCGCTCGCCGACCTCGGGCATCTGCGGGTTCGCGATCTGGTTGACCATCGTGCGGGCGGCCTCGGCGGAGGCGCCGTCGGAGGAGGCGATGTAGACGGTGCCGTCGTCCTCGATGGTGACGTCAGCGCCGGTCTCGTCCTGGATCTGGTTGATCATCTTGCCCTTGGGGCCGATGACCTCGCCGATCTTGTCGACGGGGACCTTGACGGTGATGATGCGAGGAGCGTTGGGGCTCATCTCATCGGGGCCGTCAATCGCCTGGTTGATGAGGTCGAGGATCGCCAGGCGGGCATCGCGAGCCTGGGCCAGCGCGCCGCGCAGCACCTGGGAGTCGATGCCGTCGAGCTTGGTGTCCAGCTGCAGGGCCGTAATGAAGTCGCGGGTACCGGCAACCTTGAAGTCCATGTCGCCGAAGCCGTCCTCGGCGCCCAGGATGTCGGTCAGGGTGACGGCCTTGAACTGGCCATCGACCTCGCCGGTCATGAGACCCATCGCGATGCCCGCGACGGGGGCGCGCAGCGGCACGCCGGCCTGGAGGAGAGACAGGGTCGAGGCGCAGACGGAGCCCATCGACGAGGAGCCGTTGGAGCCCATGGTCTCGGAGACCTGACGGATCGCGTAGGGGAAGTCCTCGCGCGAGGGCAGGACGGGAACCAGAGCCCGCTCGGCCAGGTCGCCGTGGCCGATCTCGCGGCGCTTCGGGGAGCCAACGCGGCCAACCTCGCCCGTGGAGAACGGAGCGAAGTTGTACTGGTGCATGTAACGCTTGGCGTTGACGGGCGACAGGTTGTCGATCTGCTGCTCCATGCGCAGCATGGCCAGGGTGGTGACGCCCAGGATCTGGGTCTCGCCACGCTGGAACAGGGCGGAGCCGTGCACGCGGGGCAGGACCTCGACCTCGGCGGACAGAGAACGGATCTGGCGCGGAGTACGGCCGTCCATGCGGATCTCTTCGCGCAGGGTGCGGTTACGGATCGTGGCCTTCTCGAGCGAGCGGAAGGCAGCCTTGAGGGCCTTCTCCGACTCGGGGAAGCGCTCGGCCAGAGCCTCGAGCATCTCTTCCTTGACAGCGTCAACGGCCTCGTCGCGGGCGAGCTTGCCCTCGGTCAGCAGGGCCTGAGCGACCTTCTCAGCCGCGTATTCCTCGACCGCCGCGTACTCTTCGTCGGTGTAGTCCAGGAACAGCGGGAACTCGGCGGTCTCCTTGGAGGCCTTCTCGGCCACCTTGAGCTGAGCCTCGCACAGGGCCTTGATGAAGGGCTTGGCGGCCTCGAGGCCGTCGGCCACGACATCCTCGGTGGGGACGGTTGCGCCAGCCTGAATGAGCTCCCACTCATTCTTGCCGCCGCCGGCCTCGACCATCATGATCGCGACGTCTTCGGAGCCGTCTTCCTTGGTGACGATGCGGCCCGCAACAACGATGTTGAACACGGAACGCTCGAGCTCGCTCCAGCGCGGGAACGCGACCCACTGGCCGTCGATGAGCGCCAGGCGGGTGCCACCGATCGGGCCGGTGAAGGGCAGGCCGGCGATCTGGGTGGACATGGACGCGGCGTTGATCGCCAGAACATCGTAGGCGTCGTCCGGATCGATCGTCAGGACGGTCTCGACGACCTGGACCTCGTTGCGCAGGCCCTTGACGAAGCCGGGGCGCAGCGGGCGGTCGATGAGGCGGGCGGCCAGGATAGCCTCGGTGCCCGCGCGGCCTTCGCGGCGGAAGAAGGAACCGGGGATGCGACCCGCGGCGTACTGACGCTCTTCAACGTCGACGGTCAGCGGGAAGAAGTCGAACTGGTCCTTGGGGTTCTTGCCCACCGTGGTGGCGGACAGAACGGTGGTGGAATCGTCCAGGTAGGCCAGGGCGGAGCCGGCGGCCTGCTTGGCGAGACGGCCGGTTTCGAAGCGCACGGTGCGCTTGCCGAAACGGCCGTTATCGATAATCGCCTCTGCGGCGATGATGTCGGAGCCTTCCATCATGGGGCGTTTCTCCTTGGTTTGTTGGTGTCGCGCTCCACTTCGGCCTTCGATCGAAGCCCACGGATAAACGCTCCGTAGGCCACTGTCGAAAACCGGCGGCTTTCGCGCGAGAAATAACGGTTTGCCCGAGGCGGGCGTGTGAAAACCGGCCCGTCTCCGCTACGGGAGGCGGGCCGGCCCAAAATCAGCGGCGCAGGCCGAGACGCTCGATGAGCGAGCGGTAACGCTCGATGTCGATGTCAGCCAGGTAACCCAGCAGGCGGCGACGACGGCCAACCAGCAGCAGCAGGCCACGACGGGAGTGGTGGTCGTGCGTGTGGGTCTTGAAGTGCTCGGTCAGATCCTTGATGCGGCGTGTCAGCAGCGCGATCTGCACCTCGGGGGAACCGGTGTCGCCCTCGTGGGTCGCGTACTCGGCGATGATCTGGTCCTTGACGTCCTTGCTCAGCGGCACAGGCTTCTCCTTTGTGTTCGTTGCGCGGGGCATCCGGGCTTTTCCCGGGTGCTGACAGTCCGCGGCCGGTATACGGCCTTTCTACAGTAGCACGCCACCGGCATTATCCCCACAATGAGCGACCAAGCTAACGATTCTGTCTTCTCACGAGGACTTCCCCCTCCCCCGATCTGCGATCCCCCGGCCTCGGGCTGGGTGGGCGCCTCCGTTAGCGCGGGTCCAGGCGACGAGGAGGGTGCCCTATCGGGCGGTGACGGAGTCCGGGTCGACGCGCCCGGCGACGCCGATGCCGAGGACGGATGCGGTCTGACGCAGGTCGTCGTCCATCTGGGTAAGCAGTTCGTCGAGGGAGTCGAAGGAGAGCATGGGGCGGATGCGCGACACGAAGGTCACCGCGATACGTTCGCCGTACAGGTTGAGGTCCGAGCGGCCCAGGACGTGGGCTTCGACGGTGCGTTCGACGCCGTTGAACTGGGGGTTGGTGCCCACGGAGATGGCGGCAGGGAGGAACTCGGCGGACTGTGTGCCGGGCACGGCGCGCACGACCCAGCCGGCGTAGACACCGTCGGCGGGGATGACGCCTTCGACGTCCTCGGACAGGTTTGCTGTCGGGAAGCCGAGGGTGCGGCCGCGCTTGAAGCCGTGGCACACAGTGCCGCGGATGCGGTGAAGATGGCCGAGGACGCGGGCGGCACCGGACACGTCACCGGCGGCGAGGAGCTCGCGCACCCACGAGGAGGACCAGCGGCGCCCCTCGGGGGCCTCGATGTCGGTGACCGTGATGACGTTAAACCCGTAGCGGCGCCCGAGCTCACGCAGCGTGTCGATGGTGCCCGCGTTGCCGCGTCCGAAACGGAAGTCTTCGCCGACGACGACTTCGCGCGCACCGCAGCGCTCGACCAGGTACTCGTAAACGAACTCTTCGGCTTCGAGGCTGTACACGCTCGCGTCGTAGTGGGCGACGAGCGTGGCGTCCAGTCCAGCGGCGGCCATCGCGTCGAGGCGGTCACGCAGCGGGGAGATCAGCTGGAGGCCCACCTCGGGCTTGTGGACCTGGATCGGGTGCGGGTCGAAGGTGATGGCCACGGCGTCGACGCCGAGCTTGTGGGCGCGCTCGATGCATGTGGAGATGACCTTCTTGTGTCCATTGTGCATGCCATCGAAGTTGCCGATGGTGACGACGCTAGCCTCGTTGCCGGGAATGTCAGAGAGTGAATACCAAACGTTCATGAGTCTCTTTCTAGAAAACCAGGACGGTGCGCAGGCGAGCCGCGTCGATGCGAAGCAGGCCCAGGACGGTGCCGTCGGGCGCGACGGCGGCGATCGGCGCGACCTCCTCCTCGGGGGCGTTGTCCGGTCGGTAGCCGACTTCTGCAGCCCACTGCGCCAACTCACCGCGAGAACGCCTCGGGGCCTGGCCGTGGGCGAACGCTCCGGCCTCGGCCTCGGTCATGAGCAGGGAGGGGAACATGGTGCGCGCAGCATCCCCAAGTGGGACGAGGGGCAGGACCGGTTCCGCGTCCGGCTCCCCTTCCGGGCTGGTTGCCTCGACGGCGGCACTCAGTTCCTCGAGCGTCATCGCCGTCTCCAGGGGAACGTCGCCCACGCGCGTGCGGCGCAGCGCGGTCAGGTGGGCACCCACGCCGAGCGCCTCACCGGCGTCGCGCGCGAGGGCGCGCACATAGGTGCCCGAGGAGCACTCGACGACGACATCAACATCGACCACGCGAACGGGGCCGGAGGGAACCTGTTCGTCGGGCGCATTGTCCGCGTCGGATTCCTCCAGCACGCACTCGACGGGGCGCGGGGGCGCGAGGAGCTCCAGGCGCGAAATGTGCACCGGACGCGCCGCCAGCTCGACGTCTTCACCGGCGCGGGCGAGCGCGTAGGCGCGCTTGCCGTTCACCTTGATTGCCGAGACGGTCGAGGGCACCTGCATGATGTCCCCGCGCAGCGGCGCGAGCGCAGCCTCGAGCTGCTCCTCACTCAGCGAGGCGCAGCCAACGGCTGCGGTCGCGACGCCCTCAGCGTCGTCCGTGTTGGTGGCGACGCCGAAGCGGATCGTCGCCCGATATTCCTTCGAGTGGCCGCTCACCCAGGTGAGCAGCTTCGTCGCCTTGCCAATGCCGATGACAAGGACTCCCGTGGCCATCGGGTCCAGGGTGCCGCCGTGCCCCACCTTGCGAGTGTGGGCCAGGCGTCGCACGCGCGAGACCACGTCGTGGCTGGTAAGCCCCTGCGGCTTGTCGATAACAAGCAGGCCGGGACGCGGATTATCGGGGCGACGAGCCATGACGGTCAGGCCCAATCCTTCGCGTCGGCCTCGTCCTCTTCGTCGTCGCGACGGTAGGGGTCGGCGTCGCCGGCGTAGGTAGCACCCGCAGACGCCGCGGCAATGGCCTCGTCCTTCGCCTTGGCCTTTGCCAGGGCGTCCTCGAGCGCGGCGGCGCTCTCGGGCAGGGCGTCGAGGATGAACTCCAGGGTCGGGGTCAGGCGCAGGCCCAAGGCCTTGCCCACGCGGGAGCGGAAAAGACCCTGCGCGGACGCGAACGCGCGCGCTGCCTTCTCACGCTGCTCATCGTCGCCAAGCACCGTGTAGAAGATGGATGCGTGCTGCAGGTCGCCCGTCACGCGCACGTCCGTGATGGTCACGAGCTCCAGGCGGGGATCCTTCACCTGGCGTCCGATCATCGACGCAACGGTCTGCAGGATTCGCTCCTGCACCTTTCGAACGCGAGCTTCGTCAGCCATCGCGCCCTCCTTTCGGGCGGTATGCCCTAGTCAAAACACTTGGTGAGAGAAGATCGGGGTCCGAGCGTGCCCGGACCCCGATACTTCAAGCCATGCGATCAGTCACGAGCCTTCTCGCGCATCTCCCAAGTCTCAATGATGTCGCCTTCGGCGATGTCCTTGTGACCCAGCGTGATACCGCACTCGTAGCCCTCGCGGACCTCGGTAACGTCGTCCTTCTCGCGACGCAGGGACGCGATCTCGAGGTTCTCGGCGACAACCACACCGTCGCGCACCAGGCGAGCCTTGGTGCCGCGCTTGATCGTGCCGGAGCGGACGATCGAACCGGCGATGTTGCCGAACTTGCCGGAGCGGAAGACCTGACGGATCTCCGCGGTACCCAGCTGGACCTCCTCGTAGATCGGCTTGAGCATGCCCTTGAGGGCAGCCTCAATGTCGTCGATCGCAGAGTAGATGACGTTGTAGTACTTGATCTCGACGCCCTCGGCATCCGCCATCTCGGCCACACGCTCGGCGGGACGGACGTTGAAGCCGATGATGACCGCGTTGTCGACGGTCGCCAGGTTGACGTCGTTCTGCGTGATCGCACCGACGCCGCGGTGGATGATACGCAGCGCGACCTCGTCGCCCACGTCGATGCGCAGCAGCGAGTCTTCCAGGGCCTCGACGGCACCGGACACGTCGCCCTTGATGACCAGGTTGAGGGTGTCGACCTCGCCCTCGGCCAGGACCTTATCGAAGTCCTCCAGGGAGACGCGCTTGCGGCGCTTGGCCAGCAGGGCCTGACGCTCGGCGGCCTCACGCTTGTCGGCGATCTGGCGGGCCGTGCGGTCATCCGACGCGACCAGGAAGGAGTCGCCGGCGCGCGGGACGGACGTGAGACCGAGGACCGCAACGGGCGTCGACGGGCCGGCCTCGGAGACGTCGTTACCGGCGTCGTCGAACATGGCGCGCACGCGACCGTAGGACGAGCCGACCACGAGGGAGTCGCCCACGTGGAGCGTGCCTCGCTGGACGAGCATGGTCGCGACGGCGCCGCGGCCCTTGTCCAGGTTCGCTTCGATGGCGACGCCGCGCGCGTCGGTATTCGGGTTGGCCTCGAGGGTCAGCGCCGCGTCAGCGGTCAGCAGGACGGCCTCGAGCAGCTCGCGGATGCCCTTGCGCTGCTTGGCGGAGATGTTCACGAACATGACGTCGCCGCCGTACTCTTCCGCGACCAGGCCGTACTCGGTGAGCTGGGAGCGGATCTTCTCCGGGTTCGCCGTGTCCTTATCGACCTTGTTCACCGCGACGACGATCGGAACGCCGGCGGCCTGCGCGTGGTTAATAGCCTCAACCGTCTGGGGCATGACGCCGTCATCGGCAGCGACCACGAGGATCGCGATGTCGGTGACCTGAGCGCCACGGGCACGCATGGCCGTGAAGGCCTCGTGACCGGGGGTATCGATGAAGGTGATCGGGCGGGCAGTGCCGTCCTCAGCCTTGACCGTGACCTGGTAAGCGCCGATGTGCTGGGTGATGCCGCCGTGCTCGGTGTCGACGACGTCGGTGTGACGGATCGCGTCGAGCAGTTTGGTCTTACCGTGGTCGACGTGACCCATGACGGTGACGACCGGCGGACGGGGCACCATGTTCTCGGCGTCATCGAGCTCTTCGGCCTCGAGGTCGATGTCGAAGGACTCGAGCAGCTCGCGGTCCTCGTCCTCGGGGGAGACGACCTTGACGTCGTAGCCGAGCTCCGCGCCCAGGGCCTCGAAGGTGTCCTGGTCGAGGGACTGCGTGGCGGTCGCCATCTCGCCCAGGGCGAAGAGGACCGTCACGAGTGCTGCGGGATTGACATCAATCTTCTCGGCGAGGTCAGCAAGGGATGCGCCCTGGCGGATGCGGATCTGCGCGCCGTTGCCGCGCGGGATCGACACGCCGCCGATGACGGGTGCGTTCTGCTGCTCGTACTCTTGACGCTTCGCGCGCTTCGACTTGCGTCCGCGCTGCGAGCGGCCACCTCCGCGGCCGAATGCGCCCGGCGTGGATCCACGACCGCCGCGACCACCGCCGCGGGGACCGCCGAAGCCGCCACCGTTGTTCTGAGGACCGCCGGCGCCTGCACCTGCACCTGCACCGCCGGGACGTGCGCCGCCGCGACCGCGTCCACCGCGGCCGGTACGCTCACCGCCGCCGTTACCGGAGGCAGCGTTACGTGCGAAGTTCGCCTGGCCGGGCATCATGCCCGGGTTCGGACGGTTGCCGCCGGGACGCGGGGCACCGGGACGCGGACCACCGTTACCGGAGGCACCCTGACGCGAGGCGCCGGGACGAGGGCCACCGTTGCCGGAGCCGCCGGGACGCGGGGCGCCGGGACGAGGGCCGCCGGAGCCGCCGGGGCGAGGCATGCCCTGCGAGG
>CATYYP010000021.1 GCA_958415245.1 Schaalia odontolytica
GTACCCGGAGATCTACGAGGAGATCGACCGCCTCGTCACGGAGAGGGCGCCCCAGCGCGAAGAATACCTGCGAGATGTCATCGATCAGATCGAAGAGGATTTGCGTCGTTCGGGCACGAAGGGGACGGTGAGTGGCCGTCCGAAGAGCCACTACTCGATCTACCAGAAGATGATCGTGCGCGGCAAGGCCTTCGATGAGGTGTTCGATCTGGTGGCTGTGCGCGTCCTGGTGGAGTCGATCAAGGATTGCTACGGCGTGCTCGGGGCACTGCATGGGCGCTGGAACCCGATTCCCGGCCGCTTCAAAGACTACATCGCGATGCCGAAGTTTAATCTCTACCAGTCGCTGCATACGACGGTCATCGGTCCCGGTGGCAAGCCGGTGGAGATCCAGATCCGTACCTTCGACATGCATGAGCGCGCCGAGCACGGCGTCGCCGCGCACTGGAAGTACAAGCAGAACCCGAACGCTTCGAGCGGCGATGCGGATCGCATGAGCTCTGATGAGCAGGCGAACTGGCTGCGCGCTTTGGTCGAGATGGAGCGCGAGACGGGGGATCCTGAGGAGTTCCTCGATTCGCTGCGCTACGAGATCGCCGGCGATGAGGTCTACGTGTTTACGCCGAAGGGCCAGGTCATCGTGTTGCCGGCGCGTTCGACGCCCGTCGACTTCGCGTATGCGGTGCACACGGAGGTCGGCCACCGCACGGTGGGCGCGAAGGTGAACGGCCGCCTCGTCTCCCTGGATACGCGCCTCGAGTCGGGCGAGACTGTCGAGGTCGTGACCTCCAAGTCGGATAAGTCCGGACCTTCGCGCGACTGGTTGGCCTTTGTCGCATCTCCGCGTGCGCGCTCCAAGATCAAGGCGTGGTTCTCCAAGGAACGCCGCGAGGAAGCTGTGGAGGCCGGCAAGGAGGCGCTTGCCCGCGCGATGCGCAAGCAGAACCTGCCGCTCCAGCGCCTCATGAGCCACGAGTCGATCCTGTCGGTCGCGACGTCTTTCGGATATCCGGACGTGTCCGGCCTGTACGCAGCTGTCGGCGAGGGCCACATCTCCGCGCAAAACGTCGTCTCCAAGCTGGTCGACAACCTGGGTGGGGGAGACGGCACGGAGGAGACGCTGTCCGAGGCCGTGACCCCCGGTTCTCAGAAGCCGCGCTCCGAGGCCTCGGGCGATGCGGCGATCACCGTGGCCGGTCTGAGTCCGAACGAGATCTGGGTCAAGCTCGCCAAATGCTGTACGCCGGTGCCCGGAGACGAGATCGTTGGCTTCATTACCCGAGGCCAGGGTGTCTCGGTGCATCGCAGTACGTGCGCGAACGCTGTGCGTCTGGGGCAGCTGCAGCCTGAGCGCTTCGTCGACGTGTCCTGGAACGAGAAGGGGCTGGGCGCTCCGTTCCGCGTGCAGATTGAGGTGCGCGCCCTTGATCGCGGCGGACTGCTCTCGGATCTGACGCGCGTGCTGTCGGACTATCGCGTCAACATTCTTGCCGCCGCGCTGAAGACCGATGGAGATCAGGTCGCCTCAGGTAACTTCTCATTCGAACTGGCCGACCTCGGGCACCTGAATGCGGTCCTGTCCGCCCTTCGTCGGGTCGACGGAGTCTTCGAGGCGGTGCGCATCGGCGCCGATTCATAGACGAGGCGCGGGCGGCCTGCGTCGATTCGCGCGAAAAGGGTGTTACATCCGTCCCCTTTTGGGGGATGAGCTTTCCCCTGCTCGTTAGATGTGACACACTAGCTGTGTGTGTCACATCGGCACGCACCCGCGCCGGGCGTAAGCCCTCGTCTCAGAAGGAATATCGTGACCACGACGCCGATTCCGAATAACGAAACCGCTCCCGAAGCTGCCCCGTCGACGATTGAGGAGGCCGCGGCCTCGACGACGATCGCTGCTTCTGAGGTGCCCGAGCACCCCTTCGCCCGTATCGGCGAGGACGGCACTGTCTATGTCAAGGATGGAGACGAGGAGCGCGTCATCGGCGGCTTCCCCGAGGGCATTCCTGCTTCTCCCTACGCTCTGTACGAGCGTCGCTACGCAGACCTCGAAGCCACCATCAAGCTTTTTGAGGATCGCCTGGGCACACTGAGCCCGCGCGACATCGACCAGACTCTCGCAACGCTGCGCGAGCAGGTCGCCTCCCCGAACGTCATCGGAGACATCCCGGCGCTGCGCGAGCGCGTTGCGGCGGTTGAGAAGGCCGCCGAGGAACGCAAGGAAATCGCCCGCGAGGAGCGCAAGGCCGCCAAGGCTGCTGCTCTCGCCGAGCGCACCTCCGTCGTCGAGCGCGCCGAGGCTATCGTCGCCCAGGATCCCGCCAAGACCCATTGGAAGCAGTCGGGTCAGACCCTGCGCGACCTCCTCGATGAGTGGAAGAACCTGCAGCGCCGCGGTCCGCGCCTGGAGAAGGCCATCGAGGATGAGCTGTGGAAGCGTTTCTCCTCCGCTCGCACCCAGTTCGACCGTCACCGCCGCCAGTTCTTCTCGCAGCTCGATCAGGCCCAGTCCGAGGCTAAGCGAGTGAAGGAAGCCCTCATCGCTGAGGCCGAGGCTCTGTCCTCGTCCGTGGACTGGTCGCGTACCTCCGGCGCCTACCGTGAGCTCATGAACCGCTGGAAGGCTGCCCCCCGCGCTTCACGTAAGGAAGACGACGCACTGTGGGCGCGTTTCCGCGCCGCCCAGCAGGTGTTCTTCGACGCTCGCCGTGCCAAGGACGAGGCCACCGACGCGGAGTACCGTGACAACCTCGTCGCGAAGGAAGCGATCCTCGTTGACGCTGAGGCCATCCTCCCGGTGACCGACATTGATCGTGCGAAGGCTCAGCTGCGTCAGATCCAGGACCGCTGGGAAGAGGTGGGCCGCGTGCCTTCCGCCGACCTGCACCGCATCGAGGGGCGTCTGCGCGCCGTCGAGGCCGCCGTCCGCGAGGCCGAAGAGAAGGAATGGCGCCGCACCAACCCCGAGACGCGCGCACGTGCGGCCGGCATGGTCGGTCAGCTTGAGGAGCAGATCGCTCAGCTCGAGCGTTCTCTGTCCGAGGCCGAGGCCAAGGGCGACGAGAAGGCTGCCAGGAACGTGCGCGAGGCCCTCGAGACCAAGCGTGCCTGGCTCGCGCAGATCTCCTCCTCCATGGAGTGACATGCGTCTTCACGTCATTCCGTCGCCTTTCTACGCGGCGAATGGGCTTGTGCTCGTCCCTTCCGGGGCGGGCACTGCCCTTGTCGTCGACCCTTCCGCGGGTATCCAGCACCTGATCCGCGAGGTCCTCGAGCTTGAGGGCGTCAGCGTGGGCGCGATCCTTCTGACACACGGACACCCCGACCATGTCTGGGACGCAGCCGCGGTATCCACCTGGGGAGCGGACGGAGGCACCGTTCCCGTGTATGTGCCGGGACCCGACATGTACCGCATGGATGACCCGGCCTCGTTCCTGCCGATGCCGCTGCCCGACTTCGTGGGGGAGTGGGTCAAGCCCGCCGACCTACGTGAGGTGCCCTCTGATTCGTTCGAGGTGTGCCCCGGCGTGTGGCTGCGCATGGTTCCCGCACCCGGCCATACTGAGGGATCAGCCGTCTTCCTGGGGGAGAGCCCGCTCGATATCCGGGTCAACAACCAGTCCTTCTACTCTTCCGACGAGGCGGTTCCGTGGGCGATGAGCGCAGACGTGCTGTTTAAGGACAGCGTCGGGCGCACCGATCTGCCCGGGGGCGACGAAACTCAAATGCGGCATTCTTTGCGCACGATTTCCAACGCTCTCGATCCTCGCACCGTCCTCGTTCCCGGACACGGCCCGGCGACGACGCTCGCAGATGAGATACGCTCAAACCAGTATCTGATTCGCGCTCGTCGCATCGGCTAACCACCTTCCTCATAGAAAGAACGCTCAATGGCTCGCACGTCCCTGTCAGGTTTCCCCGAATGGCTCCCGGAGGGCCGCATCATTGAGATGCACGTCCTCGACGAGCTGCGTCGCGTGTTTGAATTGCACGGCTTCGCGGGCATCGAAACCCGTGCGGTCGAGACCCTCGAGCAGTTGGAAGCAAAGGGCGAGACCTCCAAGGAGATCTACGTGCTCGACCGCCTGCAGGCCCTGAAGGCCGCGGCGGCCGGTGCACGCGCTCCCAAGGATAAGGGCATGGGTCTGCACTTTGACCTCACCGTTCCCTTCGCCCGCTACGTGGTCGAGAACGCGAACGAGCTGGATTTCCCGTTCAAGCGCTACCAGATCCAGAAGGTGTGGCGCGGTGAGCGTCCCCAGGACGGTCGCTTCCGCGAGTTCACGCAGGCGGACATCGACGTCGTGGGTAACGGCGAGCTGCCGTTCCACTTCGAGGTGGACCTGCCCCTCGTGATGGCCGAGGCTCTGAACAACCTGCCGATCCCGCCCGTGCGCGTGCTCGTGAACAACCGCAAGGTCGTTCAGGGCGTGTGTGAATCCCTCGGGGTCACGGACGTTGAGGCTGCCCTGCGCGGCCTGGACAAGATCGACAAGATCGGCCCGGAGGGTGTTGCCGCCGAGCTGGCTCAGTCCGGCATCGATGGCGACCAGGCATCCGTTCTGCTCCAGATGGCTCAGATTCGCACGTCCGACTCTTCCGAGGTGCGCGCGCGTCTGGCCGAGCTCGGTGTGGGCGGCGAACTGCTGGACGAGGGCCTGAAGGAGCTGACCGAGCTCCTCGATACCGCGAACAAGCGGATGCCGGGTGCGGTCGTCGCGGACCTCAAGATCGCTCGTGGCCTCGACTACTACACGGGCAGCGTGTACGAGTCGGAGATCGAAGGCCATGAGGACCTCGGCTCGATCTGCTCGGGCGGACGCTACGACTCCCTGGCGAAGGACGGCAAGCGCACCTACCCGGGCGTCGGCCTGTCTATCGGCGTCTCGCGCCTCGTGTCGCGCATGATTTCCGCGCCGATGGTGAAGGCCTCTCGCAAGGTGCCCACGGCGGTCGTCGTCGCGGTCATCGCGGAGGAACAGCGTGAGCGCTCGGAGGCGATTGCCGCTGTGCTGCGTTCGCGCGGCATCTCAACGGACGTTGCTCCCAGCGCCGCAAAGTTCGGCAAGCAGATCAAGTTCGCCGATAAGCGCGGCATCCCCTTCGTCTGGTTCCCGGGCGAGGAGGGCAGCGCTGACACGGTGAAGGATATTCGCAGTGGCGAGCAGGTGGACGCCGATCCGCACACGTGGGTCCTGCCCGAGGCCGACGCGGTCCCCACTATTGAGAAGGTGACCGACTGAGTGTCCCTCACGGCGGTTGAAGCAGCTCGCTCGCTGGCGCATGCCCTCGAGGAAACGCTCCATGCCATTCCGGACGGGAGTCGTGGCGATGCGCAGCGCGCGCTGCGACGCCTGCAGGACGTCGTGTTGCCGCGCCTCGAGGACGCCGATGCACCCGTGCTCGTGGTCGTCGGTGGCTCGACGGGGTCGGGTAAGTCGACGCTCGTCAATTCGTTGCTCGGCCGAAACGTAAGTCGGGCGGGCGCGGTGCGTCCGACGACTCGGCGCCCCGTGTTGGTCTGCGCGCCCAAGGCACGCGAGTGGTTCATGTCGGACCGAGTGCTGCCGAGACTGGCGAAGAGCGAGGGCTCGGGTGGGGATAGCCTCGACGCGATCACGATCGCTGTCGAGGAGACGCTGTGGCCCGCCGTAGGCATTGTGGACGCCCCGGACATTGATTCCGTCGAGGACGGAAACCGTCGCCTGGCTGCGGAGCTGCTCGACGGCGCAGATCTGTGGGTGTTTGTCACTACCGCGGCCCGCTACGCGGATGCGGTGGCGTGGAAGCATCTGGAGGAAGCCGCGAGCCGCGGACTGCGTGTCGCCATCGTGCTCAACCGCGTCCCCGCCGGTGCGGCGCAGGAGATTCGTGAGGATCTGGCCGCGTTGGCTCGCCGGCGTGGCCTGGGTGAGGTCGCGATTCATACGGTCGAGGAACAGCCGCTCAGCGAGGGACGCCTGCCCGCGGAAGCGATCGCGCCGATCGGGTCCTACCTGGAGGGAATTGGACGCGATACCGAGGAACGCGCCGCTATCGTACGTCGATCGCTGTCCGGTGCCGTCGCCTCGTCGTTGGAGGAGACGACGCGCGCACTCGAGGCTGCGAGGCAACGCAATCGCGAGTTCGAGGCGGCCGCCGACGATATTGAGCAGCTCGTTGCTTCCTATGCCCGGGAAGTGTCCTCCTCGTCGAGTGATGATGTACTGCGCGGCGAAGTAAGCGCACGTATCGCCGAGGTGCTGGGCTCGTGGGATATGTCCAAGACCGTCTCGCGTGTGTTTTCTGGTCTGAGCTCACGCGTGATGGGTGCTCTTCGTGGACAGGCAGCGCCGGACGTTCAAGTACAGCGCGATCTGACCGGAGGCCTTGCGCAGCGATTGGCGGACCAATACCACCGGGTGTGGGGTGAATCCCTGCGCAGGGCGCGTATCGTCGTCGATACGTCTTCGTTTGATGAGCTGCTCGACGTCGAAGCGGCGGAGCAGCGTGGACGCACAGTCGCACAGGAGTGGACGCGCGAGGTCACGCAGATCATTCGTGGCCAGGCCGAGTCCTCGCGCGTCAGCGGGCGCATTCTTGCGGGCGGCATCAACGTCGTGACGGTCTCGCTGATGGTGACCGCGTTTACGATGACCGGTGGTCTCACCGGTGTTGAAGTCGGTATCGCTGGGGCATCGGCCGCCCTGTCCCAGACAATCCTGGAAGCCTATTTTGGCGAACGCACAGTTCGTTCGCTGGCCGAGCAGGCTCGTGCGGCGCTCGAACGCCTCGCCGGAGAGTCTCTGTCGGATGTCGTTGCCCCGGTGAGCACGAGCCTCGATCGGGCTTCCGACAGGGTTCTTATTGACAAGCTGGCGGTGGCCGAGGAGAGAGCCCGGGAGGTGCTGGCGTGAGGCGAGCAACGAACCCCGTGGCTTCGGCTGCCCAGCAGCTTGACGAGATGTGCACCCTGGCAGCACCGGACCTCGATCAGCAGACTCTGGCGCACATTCGCGATCTCATTGATGTGACGGCCGAACGCAGCGAGGTCGACCCGTCCTGGTGCGTTATCGGCATGCTGGGAGGCACGGGTGCCGGCAAGTCCTCCCTCGTCAACGCGCTGAGCGGGGGAGAGGTCGTCACTGCGGGTGTTCGGCGCCCCACGACGAACGAGGCTTGCGCCGTGCTGCCGCGAGGCCGAGAACCGCAGGAATTGCTGGGGTGGCTGGGTATCGGTCGTCGGGTGGAGGCACCGCAAGCGCTGCCTGGCGACACCGTCGTCGTTGATTTGCCGGACATTGACTCGGTTGAGGCGAGTCATGCGGACATTGCTGATCGTCTGGCGTCGCGCGTCGACGCGCTTGTCGTTGTCGTCAACCCGCAGAAGTACGCGGACGCGCGGCTGCACGACGAGTGGCTGGTGCGTCTGCGCTCGTCGCATGCCTCGGTGACGGTCGTCCTGACGCACGTCGATACCATCTCCATGCCCGAGCGTGATGCGATCGAGCAGGATCTGCGTCGTCTGCTGAGCGAGCGCGGCATGGCTGACGCCGAGGTATTCGCGGTGTCGGCGACGTCGGGCGAAGGGATGCGCACTCTCATCAAGCACCTGACGCGCGAGGCCGAGCGGGTCTCACGCCAGGCGTCGCGCGCGCGTGCGGCGCTGCGTGAGGCCTCCCGGCTGCTGCGTGAGTCTTTGGAGTTGACTGGAACGGTCCGTGGCCTCGAGACCGATGGACTGGCCGCCGAATTGGCCGGCACGGCCGCCGACCTCGCGGGTGCTCCGATCATCGCCGAGGCCGTCGCTGACTCGACGCTGCGTGCCGGACGCCGGGCGGGCGGCTGGCTGCCGTTGCGCTGGCTGGCGCGTACGGGTGTGGACCCGCTGCGCCGCCTGCATCTGGACGATGAGTCGCGTGCTGAGGGGGCGACGACTCCGACGTTGCCGACTCGGTCCGCCTCCGACGAAGCTGCTTTCGTCAACGCCGTTCGCGGGGCCGTTGGGGAGCGCGCGCAGGCGCGTCCCGCCCGTTGGCGCGCTGCGCTGGTCGAGCGTGCGCTCAGCGGGGCGCGAGAGGTTCCGGACGCAGCGCATCGTGAGGTTGCGGAGCACATTCGCGTCTCGACCGGAGCTCCGGCGCTGTGTCGTGTGCTGGGTGGTGCCCAGCTACTCGCGTGGCTCGGAGTTGTCGTGGGTGTCGCGTGGATCGTCCTCGTGCACCTGGGCAGGGCTGTCCTCATCGATGTTAGGGTCCCCGCGCTCGGGCCGATTCCGCTTCCGACGGCGCTGGTTGCGCTGTGCCTGTTGATCACGGTGCTGTGCGCGTGCGCGAGTCGAGCGCTCGCCCGGTGGGCTGCATCGCGCCGTCGGCGCGTCGTGATGCGCGACCTGCGGGGACTGTGCCGCGATGCGGTCGAGCGACTCGTCGTTGCCCCGCTGCGTTCCGAGGACAATCGACAGGTGACGATCGCCTCGTTCCTCGCCCGCCTGCCCCTCTGAGTGCCGTCCTGCCGCAACGGGCAGACGATTCGCTGACAGTGAGTTCGCCGACCACGCGCCTCTGTCTGCTGCCTGCGAGGGTATGCTGGTTATAGCGATGAGGCGCTGCCCCTTGTTATGGTGCCCGTGGGATGCGGGATTTGTTGTTATGGGTGAGGCCGCGCCGAGGAGCCGAGTAGGCCCGCCCCGATGGTTTTGCTGACACCGATTGCACCACGCAAGGATGAATTATGCCCTCTGACGATTTCATGGAACGCGCTGACGATGAGCGCGAGATGACGGCGATTGCCGACGATATTGACGACCTCGACGACGATCGTGACCTCGTCGATGACCACGCGGACGAGGAGGACACGGACACCGTGACCTTCGCGAGCCTCGGCCTGCCCGAGGAGATCCTCGCGGCCGTCACCGATATGGGGTTCCGCGTCCCGACCCCGATTCAGGCCGCAGCCATCCCGCCGCTGCTGGAACTGCGTGACGTTGTCGGCATTGCTCAGACGGGTACCGGAAAGACCGCTGCCTTCGGCCTGCCGCTGCTGGCCATTGTTGACGCGGACGAGCGCGACGTCCAGGCCCTCGTGCTGGCGCCCACCCGTGAGCTCGCGATGCAGAGTGCCCAGGCGATCGAGGATTTCGCCGCACGTACGGCCCGCCTCGACGTCGTCCCCGTCTATGGTGGCTCGCCCTACGGCCCGCAGATCGGCGCGCTTAAGCGCGGCGCTCAGGTCGTCGTCGGCACCCCCGGTCGCGTCATCGACCTCATCGAGAAGGGCGCCCTCGACCTGTCGAACGTGCGCATGCTGGTCCTCGATGAGGCCGACGAGATGCTGCGTATGGGGTTTGCTGAGGACGTCGAGACGATTGCGTCGAGTGCCCCGGATGATCGACTGACCGCGCTGTTCAGCGCGACGATGCCCGCGGCCATTGAGAAGGTCGCCCGCGAGCACCTGAAGGATCCGGTCAAGGTCGCGGTTTCCACTGAGTCCTCGACGGTCGACACCATCCACCAGACCTACGCGGTGGTTCCCTACAAGCACAAGATCGGTGCGCTCTCCCGCGTGCTGGCCACCCGCGCCCAGCACATCAAGGAAGGCCAGGAAGAGGCTGACGCCGCCATCGTCTTCGTGCGTACCCGCGCCGATGTCGAAGAGGTGTCGCTGGAGCTGTCGGGCCGCGGATTCCGTGCCGCCGGTATTTCCGGTGATGTCGCTCAGACCGAGCGTGAGCGCATGGTTGAGCGCCTCAAGAACGGCTCGCTCGACGTGCTGGTCGCGACCGACGTGGCCGCCCGAGGCCTCGACGTTGAGCGTATCTCCCTCGTCGTCAACTTCGATGTTCCGCGTGAGCCCGAGGCCTACGTCCACCGCATCGGTCGCACCGGCCGTGCGGGCCGTGAGGGCCGCGCGCTGACGTTCTTCACCCCGCGTGAGCACGGTCGTCTGCGCCGCATCGAGAAGCTGACGGGCACCGAGATGGACGAGGTCGAGATTCCCTCGCCTGCAGCCGTTTCCGAATTCCGCGCCAGCCGCCTGCTCGAGGGCCTGTCCGCTCGTATCGAGCGTGGCCGTCTCGACATGTACAAGCGTCTGCTCGCCGACCTCGGCGATGAGATCTCCGTCGAGGATATCGCCGCCGCCCTCATGGCGACAGCCGTCGGCGACGAGGGCCCTGCCCCGCGCGTCGAGAAGGATCGCCGTGGCAATGGCAAGATCCGCCGCGAGGAACAGCTGGACGAGTCCGGCGAGTTCGTCGGAGCCACTTTCGAGGCCGGTCGCGACAAGGACCGCCCGCTCAAGGGCGGCGCGAATGGAGCCCGTCGTCGCGCGGGCGGCCGCCCGGCACCCGGCTCCGGTACCCGCTACCGCATCGAGGTGGGCAAGAAGGACCGCGTGAAGCCCGGTTCAATCGTTGGCGCCATTGCTGGCGAGGGCGGCATCGACGGCCGCGACATCGGCAACATCGAGATCTACCCGACCTTCTCACTGGTCGACATCACTGCGGACCTGTCCAGCGAGCAGCTGTCCCGTATCTCCAAGGGGTACGTGTCGGGCCGTCAGCTGCGCATCCGCGTGGACGAGGGCCCCGGCGGCCGCTCTCACGGCGACCGCGACGGTTTCGAGCGCCGTGAGCGCCGCGACTTCGACCGAGATAACCGAGGCCGCGGTGGCTACGGTGATCGCGAGGGCCGCTTCGGGGACCGTGATGAGAAGCGTCCGCACCGCTTCGAAAAGGGCGACGGATCGCGTCCGCGCCGCAGCGTCCGCACCGAGCGCTGGGAGAAGGACATCAAGCGCGCCCGCCGCGAACGTGAGGGCGGCCGCGACGGCGGTTGGGACCGCGATGGAAGCCGCGACGGCGGACGCCGCCACTTCGGCAAGCGCCGTTACGACGACTGAGCGCTAGCTGCCTCACCCGTGGAACGCTCCGATGAGGGACGCAGCCGCGTCACCGCGACCACGGTGAGGATCGCAAGCACAGCAGCAATCACCCAGTAGGGAGCGTAGGCCGCCCCGCCCACCGTGGCGGTGGCGGCCCACGCGCTCATAGCCACGGACACGAGGGCGAGTTCGAGGGCAGGGCCTGCCGAATCCGCGACCTGGAGCCAAGAGGCGACGCGCCCATGCTTGGCCTCGGGGGTCACCTCGAGTGCCATAACGGACAAAGGCGCGTGAACGAGACCGACGCCGAGGCCGACGAAGAGCCAACCGATGAGGGCCACCCACACGGGGATCGAGGGGAACAGGAGCGCTCCGACGGGGATCGCTCCGATCGCCATGAGTGTTCCGCCGATGACCGGGAGCCGGCGGCGCAGGTGCGGATCGTGAACGCGTGCCTGGCCGACCGCGCCGATAGCCCATGTGATCGACCCGAGGGTGACCCACCAGGCGGAGGAGGCCTCGGACCATCCGTGCACGCGCTGGAGAATGAGCGGAATCATGACTGCGAGGCCGACCTGTGAGGCCATTGCGCTCAACCTTGCAAGGATCGCCGAGGGCATGCCGCGGCGGGACATGAACGTTCCGCGCGGCAGGAGGCGGGGCAGTACCCAGGCGGTGATGCACGCGCCGAGGGCGAAGACCCCGAACTGCGCGAAGGGCGAGGACAGAGCGCCCGCAAGCTGGAGCAGCATGACGCCAATTCCGACAAGCCCGGCGTCTCGCGAGAGGGACGCGAGCATGGGGGAGCGCTGGCCCTGAGCAGTCGGGATCGAGCGCAGGACGTAGGCAATCGGGACCGCTGCGATCACAACCAAGAGCGGAACGACGCCAAAGACGTAGCGCCATCCCCACTCCTGGGTTACGTGGCCTGCGATCGCGGGGCCGACCAGCGAGGGGAGAACCCACGCCAGCGAGAAAGACGCAAAGAACGAGGGACGGTGACGAGGGGAAGCGACCGCACCGACGAGGACGTAGAGCGGGACGATGAGCAGGCCGCCGCCGAGCCCCTGAAGCGCGCGGCCGACAACGAAAATGACGATGTTTGTGCCCGCGGCGCACACCACCAAACCGACAGCGAAGAGAACCAATCCCGCGAGCAGGACAAAACGGGGTCCCTTCCAATCCGCCAGCGCGCCCGCGACCACGGTGGCGCTCAGCTGCGTCGCCAACGCCGCGCCCGAGGCGATCGGGTACCAGGCGCCAGCGTCAAAAGACTGGACGACTGCGGGCATGATCGTTGTGGCGGCGAGCTCCTCGAAAGCCACGAGGGTAATCAGGAGAACCGACCCGATGGCCAAGCCAATTTCGGACGTCGTCCAGGAGGTACGGGAAGGAGAGGCGGACTCGGCGGTTGGCATGTTCACTATCGTACTCGCGGCACGCGCGACACTTCGGAAGGCAGGCGTACAATGACACTGCCGCCGCCTGTCTCGCGGATGGTAACTACGAAAGGAATCACAGTGCTCCGCACTCACAACATTGGAACCCTGGGCACCGACCTTGTCGGTCAGACCGTGACGCTCACCGGTTGGGTGGATCGTCGTCGCGACCACGGTGGCGTGGCGTTCATCGACCTGCGCGACGCGTCCGGTATCGCTCAGGTTGTCGTCCGCGACGAGCGTGTTGCCCACGAGCTGCGCTCCGAGTTCGTCCTGAAGGTCACCGGCGAGGTCTGCGCTCGCCCCGAGGGCAACGAAAACCCGCACCTGGCCACCGGCGCCATCGAGGTGATGGGCGACGATATCGAAATCCTGAACACCAGCGCGCCCCTGCCGTTCCAGGTGTCCTCCAATGCTGAAGATTCCGGCAACGTGGGCGAGGAAACCCGCCTGAAGTACCGCTACCTCGACCTGCGTCGTGAGCCCGAGCAGTACGCGATCCGCCTGCGCTCGAAGGTCTCCCGCGCTGCCCGTGAGGCGCTCTACGCCCGCGA
>CATYYP010000022.1 GCA_958415245.1 Schaalia odontolytica
AGGTGGGGCTTGCCCGAGGCCTTGAGGGTGTCCTCCGAGTAGAAGTACCGATCGCCCCCGGCGGTGTCGTGGATGTGGATGTAGTAGAGGGTGGGGATGCCGCCCTGGCCGTCGGCAGAGAAGGTCGCCGCCGATCCGGAGATCTGCATGGTGTGTGCGGTGGCGACGAGCTGGTCGTCGATCTGGGAGGTGAGGTGGCGCTGGAGGAGGCCGATCATGACCGTGCCGGACAGGGACAGTCCGATGGCCAGGAGTAGCGTGATGAGCGTGACGAGCTGCGCGGATAGCGGCTTGGAGTCCCACCATGCCTCGATGCGTTGGGCCAGGCTGCGGTGCACGTCAGTCCTCAGCGCGCAGGATGTAGCCGACCCCGCGCTTGGTGTGGATCAGCTCCCCGGAGGCCCCCTCGACGGCGAGCTTGCGCCGCAGGTAGGAGATGTAGGACTCGACGATGGCGACTTCGCCGTCCCAGTCGTATTCCCACACGTGGTCGAGGATCTGCATCTTGGAGACGACGCGCCCCGCGTTGATGACGAGGTAGCGCAGGAGCTTGAATTCGGTGGGGGACAGGTCGATGGGGACGCCGGCGCGCGTGACTTCGTGGGCGTCCTCGTCGATGACGAGGTCTCCGACGCGCAGGAACGCGTCGTCTTCTTCGGAGCCCATGGTGCGGCGCAGGATGGCGCGGATGCGGGCGACGACCTCTTCGAGGCCGAAGGGCTTGGTGACGTAGTCGTCGCCGCCGACGGTTAGGCCCTGGATCTTGTCGCGCATGTCGTCGCGTGCTGTGAGGAACAGAACCGGGGTGGTGATGCCGGCGTCGCGCAGGCGCCTGGTGACGGTGAAGCCGTCCATGTCGGGGAGCATGACGTCGAGGACGATGAGGTCGGGGCGCGAGGCCTGGGCTTCGTGAAATGCGCCGCTGCCGTCCTCGGCGGTGACGACGTCGAAGCCTGCGAAACGCAGGGAGGAGGCGAGGAGGTCGCGGATGTTGGGCTCATCGTCGACGACGAGCAGTTTTGCTTCGGTTCCCGGGGTGCTCATGGAACTAGTGTCGCCCATGTGTCTGAATGTTTCCTGTGAGGTTGATGGGAGTGGGGGCGCTACTCCTGTTTGCTTCGTCACCTCGGTTGGTTGCGCGGCGCTAAAGGACAAGAAAAGGCATGGAAAAGATGTGCAAGAATTGAAGCATGTCATCTCAGAACGCAGCAGACGTCATGTCTCCCGACGGCGTCGACTTCCAGCACGTGTCCCCCAAACTCGCGACCCTGCGCCTCGGTAACGCCCTCGCGCTGTGCGGTGCTCTGTGTGGCGCGATCTCCGGCCTCGTCCTCATCGTCGACATTCCTGCGCTGTGGTGGCTCATGCTCGTGCCCGCCGCCATCGCACTCTTCTGTCTGTGGCTCGTGCCCGCCCAGGTGCGCGCCCTGCGCTACGCACTGGCCGACACGGACTTCGTCATCCGCCGCGGCGTCTTCAGTCGCTCGTTGACCCTCGTGCCCTACGGCCGCATCCAGTACGTCGACATCTACCAAGGCCCCGTGCTGCGCCTGCTCGGCATCTCCACGATCAAGCTGTCGACCGCGAGCGCGAAGACCGACGCCACGCTGAGCGGCGTGCCCGTCGCGGACGCAGCCCGTCTGCGTGACGTCCTGGCGGAGCGTGGCTCGGCGGAGCTGATGGGCCTATGAGCGCGGACCTCTCCTCCGACGGCATCGCTCCCGAGGACTGGAAGCCGCTTCACCCGCTCACCTATGTCCCCCGCGTCGCGGGAAGTGTCACGGGTGTCGTCGGTGCGGTGTCCCTGAGCAATGCGTCCGCGATTGAACGCCTGCTCAACGGTGAGACGCCCGCGTGGCTCGCGACGACCGGCATCTTCCTCGGCCTTCTGATTATTGCGGGCATCGTCCTAGTCATCGCGGGTGCGTACTGCTACCTGTCGTGGACGAAGACCCGCTACGCGGTGAGCAACACGGCGATCTGGTACCGCGCCGGCATCCTGAAGCGCACGCAGCGCCACGCGAGGCTCTCGCGCATCCAGACGATCAACGTGTCCTACTCGCTCATCGGTCGCCTCCTGCGCCTGGGCTATCTGGACATCGAGGTCGCCGGCGGCACTGACTCGAGCATCAAGCTGGGCCTGCTGCCCGCGCAGCGTCTCGAGGAGCTGCGTGCCCTCCTTCTCGCGCTAGCTTCGGGCGCGATTGACGAGGTCGTGGATCCCTCCGGCCTCACCGGAGCCTCGGCCCGCGCGGCGATGGCGAAAACCCCGCTGGAGGCCCCCGAGCGCCCCGTGTTCAAGGTCGGGTTCGTCAAGCTCCTGGCGTCCATGCTGGCGACCATCGACAATGCGATCGCCCTGTTCTTCGGCATCCTCCTCCTGGGCCTCAACGGCTTCCTCGTGGGTGTCGTCGGGGTGACGTCGATCATGAGCTTCCTGGGCATCCTGGCGGGCGCGTTCAGCCTCCTGGTGGGCGTCTGGGCACGTTTCGATCGAGAGTTCGGCTTCACCGCGGCGATCGCTGCCGATGGTGTGCGCATCGACCGCGGCCTGACGGCTCGCCGACACGTGACGATCCCCCCGGGGCGCATCCACGCC
Source organism: Schaalia odontolytica (assembly GCA_958415245.1). Taxonomy (GTDB): domain Bacteria; phylum Actinomycetota; class Actinomycetes; order Actinomycetales; family Actinomycetaceae; genus Pauljensenia; species Pauljensenia odontolytica_D. Next base: position 2,600 of record CATYYP010000022.1, read on the forward strand.
ATTGAAGTGACTCAGCCGCTGATCTGGCGACTGTTTGGCTGGTATCGGGTGGAGATCACGCAGGCCGGCAATACGGCGCACACGACGGACGAGAAGAACAAGGGCATGCAGGTGGATGTGGCCTCCGACGTGCTGCTTCCCGTCGGCAGCCGCGTGGAGGTCATCCAGGCGATCGCGATGGCGATCCCGGACCTGGGGACCGATGATCCTGACGGCTTCCTTGAGTCCCTTCGCGTGGGCACGGGCGACGACCGTTGGATGACACCGATCCCGCCCAGCGCGAGGATTCTGGATCCTCTCGTGTATAAGCGCCGAGCCTTCGGCCTGACCGATGCCGTGTTTGCGATCCGCGACGGCTTCTTCAACCTGCGCTTCTCGATCGTCCCTCTGACGCGCATCCAGTCGGTGTCGCTGCATCAGGGACCCGTTCAGCGCTGGCGCCGCGTCGCTTCGGTGCGCGCCGCGCTGGTCCCCGGACCGGTGGCATCCATGGCCGAGCACGTTGAGGCGGGCCGCTCTTTGGAGCTGTGGGCGCAGCTGTCGCAGGCCTCGAAGATTCGCCGCGAGGTCGAGGCTCCCGAGCGCTGGCTCTCTCGCGTCACCGCGATCGTCGAGGCAAACTCGCAGCGTGCGGAGGGCGACAAGTAGAGCGGTGATCGGTGACAATGGAGGCATGAGTACCCCCGGACGCCTCGGAATCGGCATCATCGGCATGGGCCACGTCGGACCCGTCATCGGCTCTGCGCTGCGCGCGGTCGGGCACCAGATCGTCGCCGTCTCCGCGTCGTCGGAGGCCTCGCGCGAGCGCGCCGACGCAATGCTCCCCGGCGTGCCGATCGCCACGCCCGAGGAGGTCGTGCGACGCTCCGAGGTAGTCATCGTGGCCGTTCCTGACGACCAGATCAGCCCCCTCGTGAGCGGCCTGGCCGACCTGGGTGCCTGGCAGAGTGGGCACATCGTCATTCACCTGTCGGGTGCTTCCGGCGTGGGGCTGCTCGGCGCCGCCGCGGGAGCGGGGGCGATCCCGCTCGCCATCCACCCTGCGATGACGTTCACCGGTACCAGCGTTGACGTGGCGCGCCTCGTGGGCACGCCCTTCGCGGTGACGGCTGCGGCGCCCTTCCTGCCGATCGCCCAGGCCCTCGTCGTCGAAATGGGCGGCGAGCCCGTCGTCGTCGCCGAAGAGGACCGCCCGCTCTACCACGCGGGCCTCGCCCACGGCGCCAACTTCATCGCCGGCATCACCGTGCAGACGACCCGAATCCTGGCCGAGGCTGGCATCGAGAATCCCGCCCTGTACGTGCGCCCGCTTCTCGAGGCCGCGCTCGACCGCGCCCTCACCGAGGGGGTTGCGGGCATCTCCGGGCCCGCCGCTCGCGGGGATGCGGGAACGATCGCCGCGCACGCGCGCTGCCTCGGGGCCCGGGAGGAGCTCGCCGGGGAGCGCGACACCTACGCGGACATGACCCGCGCCCTGACCCGTCTGCTGCGCGACGCGCGTCTCCTCGACGAACGGGCCGCGACCAGCGTCGAGGCCGCCCTTCTCGACCCGGGCGCCTGATCACCACACACCCAACGAGCCCAAAACGCGGGAGAGAGAGCGCGCGCAACCTCGGCCTCGTCGCGAAAACGCGAGGCGTGAGGAAAGCGACTCGATGACGCACCGGCGGGCTGAAGTTGTAAGAATAGAACTATGACTCACCGTCCTGTCCTGACCCACACGCGTGCCGAGTTGGCCGATGCGCTGTCGCGCCTGCCCGGCACGAAGGCTCTCGTGATGACCATGGGTGCCCTCCACTCCGGGCACCTGCAGCTCGTGCGCGAAGCCCGCGAACTGGCCGATCATGTGATCGTCACGATCTTCGTCAACCCGACGCAGTTCGCGCCCGGCGAGGACTTCGACGCCTACCCGCGCACCCTGGACGCGGACATGGACGCGCTCGAGACGGTGGGAGCGGACCTCGTGTGGGCACCCGCGCCCCAGGACGTGTACCCCACGCCCGCGACCGTGACGATCGACCCGGGCCCCATCGCGCGCGTTCTCGAAGGCAAGACGCGCCCCACGCACTTCGCGGGCGTCGCGCTCGTGTGCACCAAGGTCGTCAACCTCGTGCGCCCCGACGTGGCCCTGTACGGACAGAAGGATGCCCAGCAGCTGGCCGTCCTGCGCACCGTTTTCTCCCAGCTGGACATCCCCGTGCGCGTTCACCCTGTGCCGATCGTGCGCGCCGAGGATGGGGTCGCCCTGTCCAGCCGCAACCAGTACCTGAGCGACGATGAGCGCATCCGCGCCCGTGCCCTCTCGCGCGCGCTTCGTCGCGGCGCCGAGGCCGCCGAGGCCGGGGCGCAGCCCGCGCAGATCGTCGCCGAGTGCCGCTCGGTTATCGACGCCGAGGGCGGCATCGACTTGGACTACATTGCGCTCGTGGACGCGGGGACTTTCGAGATCCTCGCTGGCACCGAGTCCGTGCCCGTCGGCGAGGGCGCTGCCGCGCCCACGATCCTGTCCGACGGCTCGCGTGAGGGACGCATCCTCATCGCCGCCAAGGTGGGCACGACGCGCCTCATCGACAACATGGAGGTGCCGCTGCGCGACGCTTCCGGTCCTGCCGGCCGTCTCGCCGAACGCGCGGGGGACCTCGCATGATGGAAATGACCCGCGAGATGGCCATCGGCAAGATCCATCGCGCCGTCGTCACCGGCGCCGACCTGCACTACGTCGGCTCGATCACGGTGGACGAGGACCTGCTGGACGCCGCGAACATCGTGCCCGGGCAGAAGGTCGACATCGTCGACGTCAACAACGGCGAGCGCCTCTCGACCTATACGATCGCGGGCGAGCGAGGCAGCGGCACGATTCAGCTCAACGGCGCGGCCGCCCACAAGGTGACCGTCGGCGACCTGGTCATCATCATGGCCTACGCCCAGGTGCCCGAATCTCTCGTGCGTCAGGTGAAGCCGTCCGTCGTCTTCGTCGACGAGGCCAACAAGATCATCAGTGCAGGTGACCATGCGGGAAGCGTCCCCGAGGATTCCAAGCGCGCCCGCGAGCTGGGGCTGAAGAGCTCCGGCGTCTGATTGATACGCCGACAGGAGCGTCCACTCAGCTGAGTGGGCGCTCCCTTGTTTTGCCTCGTTTCGTGCACCTTTGCTCGTTTGACGGCATGCGATGTTCACAATTGTCCATACCTTGTCTTCGCCCGGCGCTGATACGCCCGTCATACCTATCCTCGAAGAACCGAACGAAAGGAAGGTGGGGCATGAGCAAGCGAGCGTCTCGCACGCGCCACGCACTCATCGGATACGCGTTCCTGTCGCCCGCCCTCATTGGCGTCCTCATCTTCATGGTTGTGCCCATCGGCGTCATCATGTGGGTGAGCCTGTACCGGTGGGACCTCATCGGGGATACGCGATACGTGGGCCTGGCGAACGTCACGAACGTGCTGAGCGACCCGTCCTTCCTGTCGTCCCTGCGCACGACTATCCTCTTCGTCCTCCTCGTGGTTCCCATCCAGATCATCCTGGGCCTCCTCCTCGCGAACCTACTGACGAAGGGCGTGCGAGGGACCGTCGTCTATCGCACGCTCATCGTCATCCCGTGGATCGCGCCTCCGCTGGCCCTCGGCGTTGTGTGGTCGTGGATCTTCGCCCCCACCGGTGGCCTCCTCTCGGCGCTTGCGGGCACGCGACTAGAAATTCTCGTGTCGCCCACCTGGGCGCTGCCCGCGGCGGCTTTCGTCGTCGTCTGGTCGAACGTGGGGTACACGGCGCTCTTCTTCATCGCCGGATTGCTCGCGATCCCGCGTGAGCTCACCGAGGCCGCGACCGTGGACGGGGCCTCCTCCTCGCAGGTGTTCTGGCACATCAAGATGCCCCTCCTGCGCCCGACCTTCTTCTTTGTCTCGGTCACCTCCGTCATCTCGGTCTTCAACGTTTTCGATCAGATCTACGCCCTCACCAAGGGAGGCCCATCCGGCTCCACCGAGGTCCTCGCCTACCTGATCTACAAGGAGGCCTTCGAGACCGGAAACGTCGGCCGCGCCGCAGTCATGGCGTGCGTGATGATGCTGCTCCTCATGGGATTGACGCTGGCCCAGAACCTGTACTTCCGGAAGAGGACCACGTATGAGCTCGTCTAAGTCGCACTCGCGTCGGCCCTGGTGGTCGACCCTAGGGATCTACGCGGGGCTGTCGCTGGCCGCGTTCATCATGGTCGTCCCGCTCCTCTTCAGCTTCGTCACGGCCTTTAAGTCGCCGCAGGACTTCGCCTCGCACTCGCCCTTCGCGCTGCCTTCCCCGCCCTCCCTGGCCTCGTTCCAGGCGATCCTCACGGGACGGGTCAACTTCGGCGACGCGATCATCACGACGCTTCTCATGGTCGTGGTGATGGTCGTCGGGCAGCTGGTGTCCTCCGTGCTGGCCGCCTACGCGTTCGCTCGCATCGAGTTCCCGGGGCGCGAGGTCATCTTCTGGCTCTTCCTGGGCACCATGATGATTCCGGCGTCGGTCCTCGTCATCCCGCTGTACCTCATGATGGCGAAGATGGGGCTCAACAACACCTTCTGGGGCATCGTCATCCCCTTCGTGTTTGCCTCGCCCTACGCGGTGTTCCTGCTGCGTCAGTCGTTCCGTCAGATCCCCCAGGAAATCATCGACGCGGCGACCATGGACGGCGCCGGGCAGATGCGCATCCTCTTCTCCATTGTCGTTCCCGTGTCTAAGCCGATCATTTCGACGCTCGTGCTCATCACGGTTGTGAGCCAGTGGAACTCGTTCATGTGGCCGCGGATCATCGCCGCGACGAGGCCACGCGTCCTCACGGTTGCGACGGCCGCGCTACAGAGCCAGTACAACGCGAATTGGACGTACGTCATGGCGGCGACGACCATCGCGCTTGTGCCGCTGATCGCTCTGTTCATTGTCTTTCAACGACACATCGTTGAATCGATTGCCCTGACGGGCATCAAGTAACAACACAACCCATCACAACTGGAGGTCTTCATGAAAAGGCGTTTTGTTACCGCTACCGCTCTGATTGGTGCCGCGTCGATGCTGATGGCCGCCTGCTCGCAGGGTGGCAGCGCGTCGAGCGAGGCGGGCACGTCCCTGACCCTGCGTCTGTGGGATGATCAGGCTGCCCAGGCGTACGAGGCGGCGCTCCCCGCGTTCACCGAGGAAACGGGGATCACGGTCAATGTTGAGGTCGTCCCGTGGTCGGACTACTTCACGGGCCTGCGTTCCGAACTCGCCGCGGGCACCGGACCGGACGTCTTCTGGTCCAACACGAACAACTACACGGAGTACGCCCGCGGCGGCAAGATCGTCAACATTGACGAGGAGTTCCCCGCCTCCGAGCGCGACGGCTGGCTTCAGGGGGCCATCGATCAGTACACGGTTGACGGAAAGCTCTACGGCGTCCCGGTCCTCACCGACCCGTCGATCGCGGTGTACTACAACAAGTCGCTGTTGGACGCGGCTGGCGTGAGCATCGATGACCTGCAGAACCTGTCGTGGGATCCGAGCGCCTCCACCGACTCTCTGCGGGAGATCACCCGCAAGCTGACGCTGGACTCGTCGGGCCGCAACGCGGCTGACCCCGCTTTCGACGCGGACCATATCGTCCAGTACGGATACAACGCTGCGCTCGATGGTCAGGCCATGTTTATTCCGTACCTGGGGTCGGCCGGCGCCACCCTGCAGGATGAGAGCGGTCGCTTTACGTTTGCGAGCCCCGAGGGCGACGCCGCGGTCGGCTACCTGGTGGACCTGATCAACAAGGAGCACGTCGCCCCCTCGGCGGCCGACACGAACGACAACGGCGACTTCAGCCGTGACCAGTTCCTGCAGGGCAAGATCGCTCTGTTCCAGTCCGGTTCCTACAACCTGGCGAACGTGGCAGAGGGCGCTTCCTTCGAGTGGGGCCTGGCTCCCCAGCCGAAGGGCCCCGCCGGTGCCGTGACGGTCGGTAACTCCGTCGTCGCCGCCGGTTCGACGGCGAGCGCGAACCCCGAGGCTCAGCACAAGCTGCTGGCATGGCTGGCTGGCAAGGACGGCGGTGCCGCGCTGGGCAAGACCGGCGCCGGCTTCCCCGCGAACGAGAAGGCCCAGGCGACGTGGACCGCCTACTGGTCGGACAAGGGCGTCGACACTTCGGTGATGGCGAAGACTCCTTCGGGCACGATCATGGCTCCCTTCGGCGCGAAGCTGGGCGCGGCAATGGACGCGTACAACGGCGTGCTTAAGGAGGTCTTCCTGGGACGCACCGGCGTGCATGAGGGCGTCCAGGCTGCTCAGGACGCCGCCAACGCGGCGATTGATCAGTAGTCGTCACAGAATCGGGACAGGCGCCGGCGGGACACGTTCTCGCCGGCGCCTCAATAAGGAGTACACGAATGGATACCGTGCTGGGCATTTACGCCCACCCCGATGATGCGGACGTGGACGCGGGCGGGACGCTCGCTCGCTTCGTGCGCGAAGGATCGAGGGTTGTCGTCGCAGTCGTCACGGACGGTGACGCGGGCGGCTCCGACCAGGATCTGCATCAGCAGATGGGGGAGTTGCGTCGCGATGAACAGCGTCGCGCGTGCGAGCAACTGGGCGTCACGGAACTCGTCTTCTTCGACGGCTACCCCGACGGCATGGTGACCCCGTCCCACGGCCTCGTGCGCGATATCGTCGCCCTCATTCGGCGCGTGAAGCCGAACCTGATCCTCACTCTCTCGCCCGAATACAACTGGTCGTCCATCTACGCCAATCACCCGGACCACCGGGCCGTGGGCGCCGCGGTCACGGATGCCGTCTACCCGGCCGCGCGCAACCCCTTCGCGTTCCCCGAGCTGCTCGACGAGGGCCTGGACCCCCACGTCGTCGAAGAAGTGTGGTTCCAAGGCGGCCCGTCGACGAACCACGTCGTTGAGCTGGACCAGGCAGACGTTGAGGCCAAGGTCAGGGCAGTGCGCGAGCACGTCACCCAATTCGACGACCTCGACCGGATGGAGTCTTGGATCCGACAGGGCACCCGCGACGCGGGGCAGCCCCACGGCTATGCGGGGGGAGAAGAGTTCTTCCGCTGGGACACGCGCGGGTGATGGCCCGCTAGCCGGCCTGTTTTCCAGACTGTGCCCCTGCCTCGTCCGTACGAGGCCGGGGCACAGCGCGTCGATGAACGCGCGGAGAGGACGGCGCCCCTCAGTCGAAGGCAGCGGCGACCAGCGGGTTTGTGCGGATCGCCTGGTCGAGCACGTCGCGCGCGACGTTGACCGAGTCGACCAGGGGGTGCAGCGCCAGCGCCTGCCACGCGAGGCTGCGGTCGCGCTCGCGGGCGGCGTCGATGACGAGATTCTCGCAGGCCTTCACGGATTGGACGAGGCCGAGAGCGGCCCCTTCCAAGGGAGCGACCGGAATCGGATGGACGCCGGAGGCGTCGACGTCGCAGGGAACCTCGACGACGTCCGTGTCGCGCAGCGTCGGAATCGAGGAGAACCCGCCGTCGCCGTTACCGACGTTGAGGATCATGCGCGCAGGAGTATTCGTAGCGAGCGCGTTCATGAGGTCGAGGGCCACCTTCTGGTAGCCGCCGCCGGCGATGTCCTCGGCGCGCCTGCCGGAACGCTCGTCGACGTCGCGGGCCTCGGCCATGTACGTCGCCTCCCGGTCGGCGAGGGCATCGATCCACGTCCGTCCCGCCTGCTTGGGGTCCGCGAGGACGGCGTTGTAGAAGGCTTCCTGCTGATCGCGCAGGTACTCGCCGCGGGTTTGGTCCTGGTGAATGCGGGCCATGGCTTCGCGGTGGCAGTAGTAGTAGAAGAGGTATTCGTTGGGCAGGGCGCCCAGCGCGCGAATCCAGTCCGTGCCGATGGCGCGGGATTCTTCCATGGATCCCAGAGCCTCCTCGTCGGCGAAGAGGCGCGGGAGGATGTCGCGGCCGTCGACTGAGAGCGAGCGCAGCCAGCCGAGGTGGTTGAGGCCCACGTAGTCGAAGGACACGTCGGTGCGCTCCTCCTCGGCAACGCCCAGGGCATTCAGCGTGCGATTGACGAGGCCGATGGGAGTGTCGCAGATGCCGATGACGCGCTCGCCGAGCACGGAACGCATCGCCTGGGTGATGATCCCGGCCGGGTTCGTGAAGTTGATCAGCCAGGCGTTTGGGCACAGACGCTTGGCAGCGCGCGCCAGCTCGAGTGCCGGTCCGAGCGAGCGGAACGCGTAGCAGTAGCCGCCCACGCCGACGGTCTCCTGGCCGAGCAGCCCGTGATCGAGGCCGCAGTGCTCGTCGAGGACCCTTCCGCAGGTGCCGCCCACGCGCATCGCGGAGAAGACGAAGTCGGCTCCGGGAAGTGCCTCGTTGATGTCCGTCGTTCCGCGCACGGTCGGGGAGTGCGGGAAGTCAAGCGAGGACAGCACTGCCATCATCGCGTCGAGCCTGCGCGCGTCGGTGTCGTACAGGACGACGCGGTCGACGTCGAGGGACGCGTAGGCTCCCTGACCCGATCGCGAGCGGGCCAAGACGTCGATCATCGCGGGGACCCGGAAGCCCCCTCCTCCGACGATGGTGAGCTGCATGGCGGGCATCCTCTCTGGATACGTATAGTGGTGGCTCAGTGACATATTGTAGTCGCGCTCACGTCTAGGAGGACCCGTGGCATCTCGAGTACCCGCCGCATCTCAGTTCGCGGTGTACGGTCCGACGTTTCTCGACGTCGTGATGGGTCCCCTCGAGGGGCCTCCGGTTCCGGGTCGCGAGGCCTGGGTGGAGGGAGCTCTCATGTGCGCGGGCGGAGCGGCGAACCAGGCGATTGCGCTAGCGCGCCTGGGTGCGCCCGTGCGCCTCTACAGCCGCGTGGGCGTCGATCAGATGGGCACATTCGTGGACGAAATGCTCGCGCGCGAGGGCGTGGACACCTCGTCGTGCGAGCGCGTGGGCGATCAAAACGTCACCGTCTCCCTGTCCTTCGATGGCGATCGCGCGATGACGACGCGCGGGACGACCGCGCTGCCACGCTTGGGAGGCGACGCGCCGGCGTGCCTGCTCGCGGATGTGCGGGGAATCAGCGAGAACGGCGAGGTTGTCTCGTCTTGGCGCGAGCGCGGGACCTGGGTGCTGGCGGATACAGCCTGGGACGATGCCGGGGCCTGGGACCCGGCCGACCTGGAGGTCTTGCACCTGGCCGATGTGTGCACGCCCAACGAGGAGGAGGCGCTCGCCTACGCGCGCACCGACAGCGTGGAGGAAGCTGCGCGGTGGTTCGCGTCCTTTGGGTGCGACTGCGTGGTTACCTGCGGCAAGAACGGCGTGATTGCGTGCGTCGACGGACAGATCCTGCGCGTGCCAGCGCCCGCCGTGAAGGCGGTGGATACGACGGGCGCGGGAGACGTCTTTTCGGCGGGGCTGGCCTGGGCGCGCCGAGCTCGCCGCATGCCGTGGCCCGAGGCGCTCGCCCTCGCCTGTGCGGCCGCCGCACACTCCACGCAGGGGATCGGCGGATCCTCGTCGGCACCCTACGCGGCCGACCTCCCGGGTGCGTGAGGAGCCCAACCGGGCCCCTGCCTCGTCACGGGGCCAAATCCCGGTACGATAGGCGCATGACCGATTCTTCTTCCACGCCCACGCAAGCACCCGCAGACGACACCCCCGAGCAGGTCAAGGTTCGCGCGGCCAAGCGCGCGCGCCTCATGGAGGCCGGCATCCCCGCCTACCCCGTGCGCCTGCCGATCACGACCACCATCAAGGCGGTGCGTGAGAAGTACGCCCACCTCGAGCCTGGCGAAGAGACCGAGGACTACGTGGGCCTGGCGGGCCGCGTCATCCTCGCGCGCAACGGCGGCAAGCTCTGCTTCGCGACCCTCATGGACGGTGAGGGCAACAAGATCCAGGTCATGCTCTCGGCCGCCTCCGTCGGCGCCGAGTCCCTGGCCGCCTACAAGAACGACGTCGACCTGGGCGATCACCTCTTCGTCCACGGCCGCGTGATCTCCTCGCGCCGCGGCGAGCTGTCGATCTTCGCGACCCCCGCCGAGGTCACGCCCGAGGCCCAGGCCGAGTCCGACGC
>CATYYP010000023.1 GCA_958415245.1 Schaalia odontolytica
AAAACCGCACGCCGCTGCAATGACCATGGGGTTGCGCGCGATGACCCTCACGATGCCGGTCGCAGAAGGGCGCTGGCCGGAGCCGGCCAGATCCGCCAACACGAAGAACATCGGGGTGAAAAAACCGAGCTGAAACACCAGGATGGGCACGACCGCAGAAGCGTCCCCCAGCACATAGACGGCGATCGGAATGCCGATATACGCGCCGTTATTGAGGGACGAGGCCATGGCCCCCAACGTGGTCTCGCCCCGCGTGAGGTGCAAGAACAGGCGGGCGACGGCCACAAAGAGAAGCGCTGTGCCCACCCCCGACGCGGCTGCGACAGCGAGCGGAGCCCCGAAAACCCCAGACGTCCCCGTCGAGACGATCGCGTGGAAGAGCATGGCCGGGGACGCCACCCAATACGTGACGGACGCGAGAGAGCCCGCCGCCTCGGGCCCGAGCGCACCCGCACGGCGAGCCACCCAGCCGACGCCGATGATGAGTGCGATCGAGAGGACCGACCAAAGAACCGACGCCATGCGAACAGGAGACCCGTCAGCGCCAGGAGGCCACGGCCTCGTCGACCTTGGTGAGGGCCGAAGCGATTGCCATGTGCATGTCCAGGTACTGGTATGAGCCGAGTCGACCGCCGAAGAGCACGTTCTTCTCCCCCGCCGCCATGTCGCGGTAGGCGGCGAGCGTCGAGCGGTCCGACGGCGAAGCGATCGGATAGTAGGGCTCGTCGCCGGGGCGGGCAAAGCGCGAGTATTCGCGCTGGATGATCGTGTTGGTCGCGCCTGCGCGATCCCGCTCGGGGTGCAGGTGTGCGAACTCGTGGATGCGCGTGAAGGGAACGTCGCGGTCCGAGTAATTCATGACGGAGCAGCCCTGGTAGTCGGGCACGTCCACGACCTCGGTCTCGAAGTCGAGGGTGCGCCAGCCGAGCTCGCCGGCCTCGTAGTCGAAGTAGCGGTCGATTGCACCGGTGTAGACGACGGGGACCTGGCCGACGGTCGCGGCCTTCGAGAACGGCGAGGAAGCATCAAAAAAGTCCACGCCCGTGTGCACGGTGATACGCGGGTGATCAACCATGTTCGCGATCCACGCGCCGTAGCCGTTCAGGGGCAGGCCCTCGTAGCGGTCCTGGAAGTAGCGGTTCTCGTAGGTGAAGCGCACGGGCAGTCGCGTGATGATGGAGGCGGCCAGCTCACGTGGATCCGTCTGCCACTGCTTGGCCGTGTAGCCCGCGATGAAGGCGTCGTAGAGGGGGCGGCCGATCAGGCTAATCGCCTTCTCCTCGAGGTTGCCCGGTTCGCCCGCGATCTCGGCGGCCTGGCGCTCGATGAGCGCGCGGGCCTCGGCCGGCGAATATGCTGCTCCGAAGAACTGGTTGATGGTGCCCAGGTTGATGGGCAGCGGGTAGACGACGCCCCGGTAGTTGGCGTAGACGCGGTGACGGTAGTCGTTGAAGGCCGTGAATCGGTTGACGTAGGACCACACCCGCTCGTTCGACGTGTGGAAGAGATGGGTGCCGTAGCGGTGCACTTCGACGCCGGTGGCCTCGTCAATCGACGAGTATGCGTTGCCTCCGATGTGGTCGCGACGCTCGATGACGGTCACGTTCATACCGAATCGCTCCGCGGCCTCGCGGGCAAACGTCAGGCCAAAAAAGCCCGACCCAACAACGAGCAGATCCACGCCACTCCCCTTTCACGGTAGTCAGGACAATGGTAGCGGCCCCCACCTGCGGGTGCGTCTGCATGTGATCGACGAGGCCGGGGCGTGGACTCTTGCCTATGGTACGGCTGCGGTCACTTATCCTTGCTTCCATCTGCTATTACGTGAGGGAGGGCCGGATCATGGTGCGCATCGCCGTCGTCGAGGACGAGGCCGTCTCACGCCAGCTCCTCGCCGACTACCTCGCACGCTATAGCAAGGAAAACGATGTCTCCTTCGACGTCACCTATTTCGAGGACGGCGGAGCCATCATCGGCGACTACAAGCCGGTGTACGACATCATCCTCATGGACATCCAAATGACCCACGTGGACGGCATGACCGCGGCGCGTGCGATCCGCGAGGTTGACCAGGAGGTCATCCTCGTGTTCATCACGTCAGCCGCACAGTTCGCAATCCACGGGTACCAGGTGGGGGCACTCTCCTACCTGATGAAGCCGCTGCCGTGGTTCGCGTTCTCCCAGGAACTGTCACGGTGCCTCGAGGCCGTCGCCAAGCGGCGCGGCGCCTCGGTCCTCCTGCAGTCGGGCACGTCGACCCACCGCATCGACGTCGCGGACATCGTCTACGTCGAGTCAATCAAGCACCGCCTGGATGTGCACACGGTTTCCGACACCTACTCGATCACTTCCTCACTGAAGGCCATGGAGGAACAGCTCGCCGGTCACGACTTTTTCCGTTCAAATTCGTGCTACCTCGTTAATCTCGCCCACGTGCGCGGTGTCGCCGACCAGGAGTGCCTGATGACGGGCGGGGACAGCTTACGCATTTCCCGGCCTCGTAAGAAGGCGTTCATGACGGCTCTGGCGAGCTTCGCGGGCGGGATCCACTGACGTGTTCGAGTCCCTGCCGGACATCCCGCGCCTGTTCACCGCCCTCGCGGAGTGGGGCGCCGCTCTCGTGTACGTCTTTGTTGTCGCGCGCTCGGCGTCGTCCAATGCCCTGAACCCGAACGCTGCTGTCCCCCGCTGGCGGCTCGCCGCTGCGGCCGTCGGTGGCCTCATGGTGCTCGTCGGCGCCCAGGTACTGCTCGGCCGCGCTCCCCTGTCCCTGTGGGTGCCGGGCATGATGACGGCGTACGCGCTCGTGTGGGGTGTCATCCGCGTGGGAACCGCGCTGGACTGGCGCTGGGTAACGCATATGAGCGCACGCGCCTTCATCGTGGCCGAGCTCGCAGCTTCCCTCGCCTGGCAAGTCGTCGTCTACTCCCACGCCGACAAGCCCTACTGGCACCCGTTATCGTTCGGCGGTTTTGCCGCGATTGCGTCAACGTGCTTGGCCGTCGTCTACTTCTTCGAACGACGCGTCTACCGCCAGGGGGCGCTGCCGGTTCTCCGTTTCGCAGACCTGGCTTCTGGCGTTTTTATCGGCATTTCTATTTTTGCCCTGTCCAACCTGAGTTTCATCTCAACGGCCACCCCGTTCTCTGGGCGGTCCGGCTGGGAGGTCTTCTATATCCGCACCCTCGTGGACCTGGCCGGATACGCGATCCTGTTCGCGCAATTCGAGCGCATCCAGCAGAGCGCAACCGAGCGCGAGCTCGCGTCCATCCAGGCCTCCCTGGATGCCCAGCACCACCAGTATCTGGCAGCCAAGGAGGACATGGAGCAGGTGGCGCGCGCTCACCACGACCTCAAGCACCAGGTGGAGGCGATCCGCGCGGAGCTAGACCCGGGACGCGCCGCCGCATCGTTTGCCGAGCTCGAGTCTTCGATCGAGCAGATCGGCCAGCAGTACCATAGCGGCAATGCGGTCCTCGACGTCATTCTCACGACGAAGGGCCGTGCGTGCGCTGCAGCGGGTATCAACTTTACGGCGGTCGCCGACGGCGCCCTGCTGGGCTCCATGTCGTCAATGGACATCGCTACCCTCTTCGGTAACGCCCTTGACAACGCGATCGAGGCCTCGCGGCGCGTCGACGACCCCGCCAAGCGCCTCATCAAACTGGCACTGTTCCGTCAGGGACAGATGGTGGTCATCCGAGTCGACAACTGGTTCGACGGCCGCCTCAACACGGACGCCGGCGGGCGCCTCACAACGATCAAGCCCGACACCGTTCGACACGGCTGGGGGGTAAAATCCATCCAGTGGACAGCCCACAAGTACGGCGGCCAGGCGGTCACGGACGTGGCAGACCACTGGTTCACGCTGACGGTGCTTCTCCCGTCCACAAACACCCAGGAGGACGAATGACGATCATCGACACCCCGCGCCTGCACTTACGCCCCTGGAACGATAAGGACGCACCGGAGCTCTACGAGCTGGCCCGCGATCCCCGTATCGGGATGCTGTGCGGATGGAAACCCTTCGAGTGCATCGATGATGCCCACTCGGCACTGTCCACCGTCCTGGCTGCACCCGACAGCTACGCGGTGACGCTCGGATCGACCGGTGAAATCGTGGGCTCGATCGCGCTGCGCGTTGACACAGACTCCCCCGAGGCGACCGCCGCTGACATCGGATACTGGATCGGCGCGCCCTACTGGGGCAACGGATACGCGACGGAGGCGGGGCACGCCATCATCGAGCGCGCGCGTGAGCTGGGCGTGTCGACGATCATCCTGAAGTACTTCGACGGAAACGACGCCTCGCGACGGGTCTCAGAAAAGCTCGGCTTTGCATGGCAGAGCCGCGAGGAGGACGTGGAATACCCGCTCATCGGCAAGCACCTCACCGTCCACCGGACGGAGCTCGTGCTCGCCGGACGCTGACGGCGTCCCTTAGTTGAAGCCGAGGACCGCCGCCGCGACCTTGTAGCCGCCGCGCACGACCTTCGGGGAGGCGTGGCGCACGAGGCCGGCGAGCAGGTCCTGACGCAGGCGATCCGTGGCCTCGGGGTTGATCTGGTCCATGGTCTCCCAGATCTGTTCCTTCAAGGCCAGGTGTTCGGGCGTTCCCGACAGCTGAGCCATGACGGAGCAGACGACAGCGTTGATGCGCAAGTAGTGGACCATGTAGCGCCAGAGCTTGTCCTCGACCTCGGCGCGCGGAGGCAGCGCACGGGTCATCGCCTCGTTGACGCGGGCAAGCTGGTCCAGGCGCGTGATCATGACCTTCTCGTTGACGGACTGATCGTCACGGCCGATGAAGTAGTGGTACAGGTCCACATCCAGGTAGCGGATCGTCGAAATGTAGGGCAGCGGCACGAACGAGTACAGGTAGTCCACGTAGAACGTGTGCTCGGGCATCACCAGACCGGAGGCGCGCACGACCTCGGTGCGCATTGTCAGGGCGTGCATCATGAGGTACTGGTCGTAGCGGCAGCGGCGCAGGTCGGCCCAACCGAAGGTGCGGCCGCGAGGCAGAACGTTGCGGTAGCGGATGACGGCCTTAACCGACTTTCCCTGCTTGTCGTAGACGTAGTTGGTGACGAGCAGATCCAGGTCACGCCCGGCCTCGCGTTCCTCGCGCAGGACGTCGAGAACGGCGTTTGTGGCACGTCGGTCCAGCCAGTCATCGGAGTCGACGACGCGCACGTGCGTGCCGGTGGCAGCGGCGAGGCCGGCGTTGACGGCGCCGCCGTGGCCCTTGTTCTCCTGGTGGATGACCTTGACAGAGGGGTAGCGAGCGGCCCACTCGTCGGCGATCTCCGCAGTGCGGTCCTTCGATCCGTCGTTGACGATGATCACCTCGAGTTCGTCGCCGTATCCGACGAGCGTGGTCAGCGCCCGGTCGAGGTAATCCTCGGAGTTGTAGGCGGGCACGATCACCGTCAGCAGCGGCGCGCTCATGGAGTCTCCTCTCGTGAAGTCTGCCAGTAGTCTACTGTGCTGCGCTGACCTGCGCGTCCTCCTGAGAGGGTTCCTGCTTGAAGATCACTTTAAAGATGGGGAAGAACACCCAAAAGGAGATGGCGGCGTTAATGATCATCGTGATGACGTCGGCAAACGTTTCACCGCCCGCGCCCATCGTTGAAATCGCCCACGCGTAGATCGGGTCCTTGTAGAGGACCTGGAGGGCGGCCGCCGCGATCGTGATGACGACGTAGGCGACCGCGTACCAGAAGGCCGCCTTGCCCACCGACGAGTTGGACTTGAAGGTGACGTTGCGCTGGGCGAAGAAGTTGATGACCTGGGCGATCAGCAGGGTGATCTCGACGGCGAGGAAGTACGCGAGGCCGCCGCCCCCACCCACCGACATCGAACCGGCCGGGTAGTCGAAGAGGAAGACCGTGTGCCCGTGCGAGACTCCGACCGGCAGGAACTGGAAGGCCGTATCGACGAGACTCGTGTGCGCGAAAACCGCCTTGAACGCCGGCATGAGAACCAGCTGCAGCACCGTAATACCGTTGGAGAGGATGAAGAAGATGATGAACTGCGCAACCGTCGGGTGCTTGGATTCGAAGTTCTTCCACCACCGGGTAAGAGCCTGCATGAGTGTTCCTTAACGTCAGTGTGTTGTACGAGGCCGAGGCCGCGTCATCGGGTCTGGTCGAGTTCGCGCTGGGTGGCCTTATTCGCGCGGGCGTTGGAGATAAAGCCGAGGGCGGCGCGGGTGACTCCTCGGAGGGGGTGCCCGTTGACGGCCAGGAGGATCGCATCCACCATGTCCGGGCTGGCGGATCCATTGCTCATCTTCGCGATGGCGCGGAAAGGCATGTTGAGAACGAAGAGGATGTTGAGGTCCGGGGTTCCCTTCGCGTCCGCCTTCGCTTTGAGGGCGTGGAGCTTGCGTCCGGCGACGCGGGCGAGCCAGGTCTTGGCGCGCGTCATCTCGGACAGCGGGTCGGAGGCGACGAGGTCGTCCGCGGGGTGAGCGGTCGGGATCGTCCGTCCCAAGAGGATCGCGAACTCGCCGTTGGTGACGTGCGCGACGTCGGCGTTCAGGTAGTGGCCGAGGGCCGGGTCGATCGGCGAGGGCGTGGTTCCTTCGACCTCGAGCGTGGCACTCAGCGGCGTGTCGGAGACGTTGCGTCCCACGTGGATCGTCCAGGTTCCTGCCTCGGTTTCCCACGCTGCGCGCGACGTCTCCCAGTGACGGAAGGTGTAGCGGTCGAAGGGAATGGTGACGTTTTCCGACGCTCGGGCGCCAACCTCAACCTTGGCGAAGCCCTTGAGCTCGCGGGCGGGACCGAACACGCCGCCGGGCGCACTCACGTAGAGCTGGACGACCTCGGCACCGTCGCGCGCAGAGGTGTTGGTGACCGTGAGGGTCACCCCCTCCTCGTTCACGGCAAGGTCGGAGTATTCGAAGCTCGAGTAGGACAGGCCGTAGCCGAAGGGGAAAGCAACGTCGATGCCGGCGGTCGTGAAGTAGCGGTAGCCGACGAACGGGCCTTCGCGGTAGTACGAGAGCGGTCCGGTCGCCGGGTACCATGCGACGGTCGGGTGGTCCTCGTAGGAGAGCGCGTAGGTTTCGGCCAGGCGTCCCGACGGATTGACGAAGCCCGTCAGGACGTCCAGCATTGCGCTGGCGCCTCCCTGCCCGGTCAGGTAACCGTTGACGAGCGCGGGCACGGACGAGGCCCACGGCATCTCGACACTGGCACCGCCGGTCAGGACAACCACGGTGCGCGGATTGGCTGCCACGACAGCCTCGATGAGGCGATCCTGGCCCTCGGGCAGGCGCATGTGGGGGCGGTCCAGGCCTTCGGATTCGGCCAGCTCGTCGAGACCGACGTAAACAAGCGCTACGTCAGCGCGCTCGGCGAGGGCCACGGCCTCGGCAATGAGAGCGTCGTTCGTGCCACCATGACGCTCATACCCGCTCGCATATCCCTCGAGAACGAGGCCTCGCGCTGCCTCTCCCCCGGATTCAAGCAGTTCACGCGGAGCCTCCACGCGAGTGGGATTGACCTGGGATGAACCCGATCCCTGGAAACGCGGCGTGTCGGCGAGATCGCCGATAAGGGCGACGCTCGTGCCGGCACTCAGGGGCAGGAGCTCCTCCTCGTTACGCAGGAGAGTGATCGCCTCGGCGGCGATGCGCGTAGCCAGCTCGTGATGCTGCCCGAGGTCATAGGGCCTGGGCGCAGGCAAGCCGGCGCTCGAACTCGCGACGTTGAGGACTTCCTGGGCGCGCGCGTAGACGTCAGCCGCGTCCAATTCCCCGGCCTCGACGGCCGCGACGATCTGGCGGGCACCCGCCAGGCCGGGGGCGGGCATCTCCAGGCTGCCCCCAGCGCGTGCTGCCTCAACAGCGCTGTTCGAACCGCCCCAGTCCGAGATGACCATGCCATCGAAACCCCACTCGGTGCGCAGGATGTCGGTCAGCAGGTGTTTGTTTTCGTGCGCGTAGGTGCCGTTGACGAGGTTGTAGGAGCTCATGATCGCCCGCGGCTTGGCCGCTCGGCAGACGATCTCGAAGCCGGTCAGGTAGATCTCACGCATCGTGCGCTCGTCCACGATGGAATCAGACGCCATGCGGCGCAGTTCCTGAGAGTTGACGGCGAAGTGCTTGGGGCAGGCTGCGGTACCCGTGGATTGGATTCCTTCGACGAGGCCCGCGGCCATGCGTCCGGAAAGGATCGGGTCCTCGGAAAAGTACTCAAAGTTGCGTCCGCACAGCGGCGAGCGCTTGATGTTGAGGCCGGGACCGAGCAGAACGTCGACGCCGAGGCCACGTGCCTCCAGCCCCAGCGCCTCACCCATGTCACGCGCAAGCGCGGGGTTCCATGTGGCCGCGACGGCAGAGGCCGTCGGGAAGCAGGTCGCTTTCTCGGACTCGGCGATACCCAGGTGATCGGCGTCCCCGAGCTGGCGGCGAACGCCGTGGGGACCGTCGCTCATCACGAAGGAGGGAACGCCCGCCGCGGGGATCGGGCGGGAGTCCCAGGCGCTCGAACCCGAGAGAAGCGCCGCGGCCTGCAGGAGGGTGAGGTCGTTGGCGTCCGTCAGTGCTGCGTGTTCCATCCTCGTAAACTGCCTTTCGTGCTCCATCGCGGGTATCGTCGATGATTCTAGTGTGGGTCCTCGCTGCGCTGAGCAAGCGACCATGCGCATGATTTGTCGTTTGCGGGCCGTGTTCTGCACGTGCAAGGCCGGTTTCGCCCTGAGATAAGATGGTTCCTATGACTGACACCGAGGTCCCCACGCACATAGAGAACGAGTCCCCATCTCCCCGTGCAGTCTTTGTCGACATCGACGGGACACTGTGCGATTCTCGCCAGCGAATCCCAGAATCCGCGCTTGAGGCCCTGGCGCACATCAGGGAGGGCGGACACCGACTCTTCGCGTGCACGGGCCGCTCCGCGCCCGAGGTCTACCCGCGCTTTTGGGACGTCGGCTTCGAGGGTCTCGTCGGTGGTGCCGGAGGGTACGCGTCCGTCGGAAAAGCGGTTCTCGTGGACGAGCGCATGCCTCGCGAACACGTCGATGTGTTGACCGCCCTATGGGAGGAACTCGACGCCTTCTACATCTGGCAGGGTCCCGACCAGATGGGACCCAGCGAGGGATACCTCGACTTCTTCGTTCCCCGGGCCGGCAAACACCCTGAGGACTGGATCGAATACGCCCAGTCGATCACTCCCTTTATCGTGGATATCAACAGCGGCGCATTCACCAAGGTCACAGCATACGTCCCGCCCGAAAAAGCATCGATGGAACGGGTGACAGCAGCCCTACCGGACGGCTATCGCGCGATCATCGGCTCCGTGGGCGCTGCAGGCTACGTTCCCTTCGAGGTCGTTCCGGCCCATCTGTCGAAAGCAGTCGGCATCCGCGCCATCTGCGAGCACGTGGGCATTCCGCTCTCTCATACGGTCGCGCTCGGCGACTCCAACAACGACGTCGAGGCCGTGGCAACGGCAGCGGTCGGCATCAGCATCGGGAACGGATGCCAGGCCCTCGTCGAGGTTGCGGACATCGTCGCCCCCTCCGTCTCCGAAGACGGCCTGGCATGGGCTCTGCGCGCCGCCGGCCTGACGGCAGTCGAGCGCACGGGGGGCCAAGGCCTCGGCGATGCGCGGTGAACGGGTCACTGCAGCGCTGGCTGCACCATCCCCTCACCCGTAACTCCGCCTTCATGCACCTGTGGGCAGGGCAAACCGCCGCACAGGTGGGCTTCCAGGTCGGTACGCTGGCCACCTCGGCCATCGCGATCACCGTGCTGCATGCAACCGAGACGCAGATCGGTCTCCTCTCGGGACTGCAAACCCTTGCTTTCCTCCTCGTCGGTCTACCGGCGGGCGCATGGGTCGACGGATGGCGCAAGCGCCGCGTCATGATCACCGCGAATCTCGCGCGCATCGCGGCTCTCGTGTCCATCCCGATTGCTTACGTATTCTCCTCACTGACGCTCACCCACCTCATGGTCGTCGCGGCGCTCCTGGGTCTGTCCACCGTCTTCTTCGACGTCGCCTATCAGTCCTACGTTCCCATGATCGCCTCAAAACGCTATATCGGGGCAGCCAACGGGAGACTCGAAGCGTCCTATCAGGTGGGACGCGCGGGTGGCCCGGGACTTGGCGGATGGCTCCTCGGAGTGATCGCCCCTCCCCTGGCTTACCTGCTGACAGCGTCCACCTACGTCTGCTCCACGTGGGCCATCTGGCGCATACGCACCCCCGAGCCTCGTCCAGCCCACTCCGACGCACCCCTTCGCTCTCAGATCTTCGAGGGGCTCTCTTTCGTACGCGGGCAACGCCTCCTCTTCCCGCTCTTCTCCTGCATCGCGTGCGCCGCATTCGCCGGAGCGGGCGTTCAGGTCCTCCTGCCCATCCTCGTGCTCCGCACCCTCGGCATGAGCGCGACACAGCTCGGCCTCCTCCTCAGCGCGGGCGCGATTGGTGGGATCCTCGGTGCGCTCACGCGACCCCTGTGGATCTCACGCCTGGGCATCGGGCGCTGCATCGTTTCAACCAATATCGCCGGCGTCGCTATTCTCGCGGTCCAACCAGCCTCCGTGCACGTTCCCACTGCAGCCGCGTGGATCATTGCTGCCGCCGGCGTGATCTCCTCCTACTTCCTGACGATCTACAACGTCACCCAGATGAGCCTGCGCCAGGAAATCTGTCCTCCCGACATGCTCGGTCGCATGAACGCGATCTTTCGCTTCGCGGTCTGGGGTGTCATGCCCCTCGGATCATTCGTTGCCGGCATCGTTGCCGCCCACACCGGGATCGAGACTGCGATGTATCTGTTCACGGCACTCGCCGTCGCCGCGGGCATCGCGATGGCGTTCACTCCGACTGCCCGAATCCGAGGTTCCAACGCTTCCCCGACGATCTCATAATGTGACGCGCTCGGACACTGCAAGTGTGCCCATTCATGCACGGTCGCGATACCATAAGTGTGAGGCAAACCGCAACGGTTTCGGTGACTGAGCCAAGGAGGACACCATGGACACCGCAACGACCCTCGTCGAGGCCCTGGGCGGCTGGGACAACATCTCCAATCTCGAGGCGTGCATTACGCGCATCCGCCTGGACGCAGCCAACACCGACCTCATCGACGAGGCCAAGCTGCGCGAAGCCGGAGCCTTCGACGTCGTCATCGTTGGCGACGCCGTGCAGGTCGTCATGGGCCCCGACTCCGAGGACCTCGTCGAGCAGATGAACGCGAGCCGGTGAGCTTGCTCGTCCGTGCGCCTTTCGCTGCGCACGTCCTGCCCCTGTCCGAGGTACCGGATCCTGTCTTCGCCAGTGGCGTCGTCGGTGATGGCCGCGCGCTCCTGCCGGAAGCCGATGTCACGTGCGTGACCGTTCACTCCCCCATCAACGGAGTGGTCACCAAGCTCAAATCGCACGCAGCGATTATCACCTCCACGCGCGGGCCTTCGATCCTGATTCATCTGGGCATCGACACCGTCGGCCTGCGTGGCCGAGGCTTTGCTCCCCTCGTCGAGGAGGGCGACATCGTTGACGCGGGCGCTCCCCTCATCCACTGGGATCTCGGCCCCGTCCGCGCGGCAGGCCTGTCCCCCTGCGTACCCGTCATTGTCGTCAGCCCTCCCGGAGAGGCGGTTTCTCCCGAGTTCGATGAAGCTCTGCCCACGGTGGGGATTCTCGATCCGCTGTTTTCGCTTGCCGATGGTGACTGAACCCCGATCGTACGGATGAACCCCGCGGCCCTTTCGGGTCGCGGGGTTCACTTGTTCAGCGTATCGGAGTCCCGTCAGCGGACGGTCCCGCGCAACAGCGCGAACAGAGAGGTCAGGCGCTCGTCCGTGGGCAGGTCCTCGATCGCGACTTCTTCCCCATCGGAATCGCACAGCGGCACGCACCAGTTCGGGTACTGGTCAGCACCCGTGCCCGGCATATTCTGCGGGCGCACATCCCCGACCGCATCCACGAGGGAGGCGACGACCAGCTTCGACGGGGTCTTCGCAACGTAGCGGTACAGGCCCTCAACGGTCTCGCGCTCGCTGGGCTCTGCGCCGTCGATGCAGCCGTACTCATGAAGTCGCGCGCCCACCTGTTCGAGTTCAAGGCGATCGCCGGCGCGCACTGTCTCGATGTCGTCCGTCAGCAGGCCGAGCTCGGAACGCAGCGTCGTCTGGATGCCACGGATGTAGCCGAGCGTGGGCGGCAAGTCATGGATGTTGACTGCGGCCAGAGCGCGATCACGGTAGTGCTCGGGACGCAGCGGCCAGCCGCCGCCTTCCTTCTCGAACCACACAACGGAGGTGCCCAGGACACCGCGCTCACGTAGGTAGTCGCGCACCCACGGCTCAACCACGCCCAGGTCCTCGCCAATAACGACGGCACCCGCGCGCTGGGCCTCCAGCAGGATGACGCCCATCATGGCCT
>CATYYP010000024.1 GCA_958415245.1 Schaalia odontolytica
GCTTCACGAAGTCGGAGAGCTCGATGAGGGTCATTTCCTTGAAAGCTGCGATGAGCTCGTCATTGGAGAGCTTAGCCATGAGTGGCATCCTTCCTAATTGGCCTGCACGAGTGCAGATTGTTGGGTAGTTTCACGCAGCCGGGGTGGCGGCGTGGAACATGGCCTGTCTCGTCAGGCCGCCTCGCCCTGCTGCTTTTCGCGCAGAGCATCGATGGTGCGCACTGCCTTGACGGGCAGAGCGTTGAATGCGAACGCCGCCTGACCAATCTTGGCCTTGAGGACGCCTGCGGCCTTGGCCAGCAGGACCTCGCGGGACTCGAGATCGGCAAGCTTCTTGACACCCTCGGCGCTCAGCTGAGCACCGTCCATCGCGCCGGACTTCAGCACGAGGGCGGGGTTGTCCTTAGCAAAATCACGCAGGGTCTTGGCAGCCTCAACGGGCTCGCCGGAGACGAAAGCGATGGCCGTGGGACCCTTGAGGTCCTCAGCCAGGAAGTCGAGACCGACCTCCTTGGCCGCCAGGCGCGCCAGCGTGTTCTTTGCCACGGCGTAGGTCGCGTTCTCGCCCAGGCCGCGACGCAGCTGCTTCAGCTGGCCGACGGTCAGGCCGCGGTACTCGGTCAGCAGGACAGCGTCGGCTGCGCGGAAACGCTCCACGAGCTCGGCAACTGCTGCCACCTTGTCGGACTTCGCCATGGTCCTCCTTCCAGATACGTGACCGTAGGTAAGAAAAAACCCGACACGCAGGATCGTGTCGGGCATACGCTCGATTGCAGCTCGTAGCTGCTCACTCACCTGCGTTGGATTTTCCTCCACTAGCGTGGACACCAACGGTCTTCGGCACGGATCAGCTTAACAGGACCAGCAAGGGCATGCAAGCAACGGGGCGAGCATCACAGACGAGGCCGGGGCCGGCCGCGCGCACACTCCGCCGCTGGGCAGATGCGCGAGGCTGGCCCCGCCACCAATCAGACGAGCCTCCATCCCGCTGCCCGAGAGCGCGCGTCCCAGAATGCCCGGTATTGACCATCCGGCTGGGCGTAGAGCTGCTCGTGTGTGCCGATCTGTGCGACGCGTCCGGTCTCGCTGAGGACAACGATTTGGTTGGCCGCGGTGATCGTGTCGAGCTTGTGGGCGATGACGATGAGGGTCGCGTCGCGCCTCAGGGCTGCCATGGCGTCAGTGACGCGGGATTCGTTCTCGGGGTCGAGGGCACTCGTGGCCTCGTCGAAGAGGACGACGGGCGCAGCTTTCAGGAGTGCACGTGCGATAGAGACGCGCTGGCGTTCGCCGCCTGACAGTGCTCGGCCGGCCTCGCCGACGGGGGTGTCCCAGCCGAGGGGCAGACGTTCAACGATCTCGTCGACTCCGCTCAGGCGGGCCGCTTCCTCGATGTCAGCCCAGGGCGCGTCGGGGTTTCCGACGCGCACGTTAGCCTCGAGGGTGTCGTCGAAGAGGTAGACGTCCTGGAAGACAAGGGACAGCTGTGCCATGAGGTCGGCAGTGTCCCAGTCCCGAACGTCCCCATCGCCAATGAGCACACGTCCAGCGTCCACGTCGTAGAAGCGTGCAATGAGGCGCGCGATCGTGGTCTTGCCGCACCCCGAGGGGCCGACAATCGCCGTCATGGTCCCGGGTTCCACGCGGAAGGACACGCCTTGCAGGACCGGATGGTCGGCCTCGTAGGAGAAGGAGACGTCCTCGAGGGCAACGGACGCGCCCGACGAGGCCGGGGCCTCGTCCCCGCATCGCCCGCCGTTTGGCGTGGGCAGTTCGGGGGCGGAGAGGATGTCGTGGCTGAGGTCCAGGACGGGGCGCCGGGTCTCGAAGGCAGAGGCGAGCGCCCCAATATCGACGAGGATCTGCGTAAAGCGCAGCAGCAGGCCAATGGAGACGACCGCCTCCACCGGGCCGACGGTCCCAGCGACCGACAGCCAGCCGATCGCGCAGATGAGCGAGACGACGACCGTCTGGGCAGCCATGCCGTTGACGATCTGACCGACCGTCTCCCTCATGAGTGAGCGTCGCGCGGCCACCCCGTATGCGTCCTCTGCTCGCACGAGGGGTTCGTAGGAGGAGGAGCGCCCGCACGCGCGCAGGGCGCCCTGCTTGGTCGCGTATTCGACGATGCGGTGGGACAGCTCGCGAGCGGGCGGCTCTTTCAGGGAAGCCCCGGACTGCAGGCATCGGCGTGCCACCCACACTCCCCCGCCGACGATTGGGATCGCTGCCAAGCACACCAGTCCGAGCGCCGGCGAAAACACGGTAATACCGACGAGCATCGTCACCGAGGTGACGATCGCGGCGATGAGGGGCGAGTACATGTGCGCGAAGATCTCGCCCAGGACCATGAGCTCGCGCGAGACGAGACGAGACGTCTTTCCGGCGGTATCCGCACGGAAGGAGCCAAGCGGCAGAGACGCGACCTTGTCGCCGATCGCTCGGTGCATGTTCGACAGGAAGTCGAAGGCCACCGAGTAGGAGCGCATGGCGAGCAGGTACTCGACGATGAACGAGGCGACGGCACACACGCCCAGCACAACGAGCCAAGCACGCAGGCTCATGCCCCACGCGGGATTGCCTGAGGTCAGAGCAATAGCAGCCGGGATAAAAGCAACCAGGGAGACTCCGCGCACCACGCCGACGATGCAGGACAGGACGCTCGCCTGGGCGAAGTCGGCACGCCCCTGTTCGGAGAGGGGTTCGCGTAGCCGTGAGATGAGGCCGAACATGTCAGTGTCCTTTCGCGGTCGCACTCATGCGCCGCATGTAGGGGTGGTCGGCGAGCTGGTCGGGCGCGCCCAGAGCGATGATGCGGCCCGCATCGAGGATGGCGATCTGGTCGACTCCAGCGATGGACGCTGCGCGGTGCGCGATGACCAGGACCGTCTTTCCTTGAACGAGGCGGGTCAGCGCCGCCTGAATGTCGGCTTCGGCTTCCGGGTCGGTGAAGGCCGTGGCCTCATCAAGGACGAGGATGGGGGCGTCGACGAGGAGGGCTCGCGCGATCGCGATTCGTTGCGCTTGGCCACCCGAGGGGTGGGCGTCCTCCCCGATGACGGTGTCGAGACCTCGGGGCATGGACCGCACATAGTCATCGATGCGCGCAGCCTTGGCGGCCTCCCACACTGCTTCGTCGCTGGCGTCCGGGACTCCCAGCGCGATGTTGTCGCGCACGGAGATGTCGAGGAGCTGCGGATCCTGGAGGACGAAGGAGACGTGCCGGTAGAGCACATCGGGGGCGATGCCGCGAGCGTCGACCCCGCCGATGCGCACGCTCCCCTGGTCCGGGTCAGCGAAGCGCGCGACCAGCGTCGCGAGCGTCGATTTTCCCGAGCCGGAGGAACCCACGAGGGCGGTCACCGAACCCTCGGGGATGGTCAGACTGACGTCGTCCAGCGCGAGGGTCGCCCCGTATGAGAAGGACACGCCATCAATCTCGATCTCGGCTCCCCCCGGCACTGAACTCCCCTCGGCAGGCAACGGGGCGACCGAAAGTAGGTCCACGATGCGCAGCGCGGCGGCCCCGGCGATCTGGTAGGCCCAGGTCGTCGTACCCAGCACCTCGATGGCCGCCGGGATGACGAGGGCGATGAGCGCGCAGGTGATCACCTGGACCGGGCTCACGATGCCCGAGGCCGCGAGCGCTGACCCTCCCGCCGTCGAGATGAGCAGGATCAGGGATGGCGATACGGTCGCCTGCCCGAGCGCAGAGCCTTTCAGCAGGGGGCCGCACCAGTCGACGTAGAAGCGAGAGAAGTCCTCGGCAGCCCGGGTGAATCGCTCATGCGAGCGCCCCACGGTCCCAAACGCCTTGACGACGCTGATGCCGGAGACGAACTCGACCATCGTGGACGAGACGCGCGTCAGGTGTCGGTCCATCTCGGCGGTCTTTTCCCCCATGCCTCGCATCATCCACGCGTTGAGGAGCCCATAGATGGGGAGCGTGGCGATCGACAGGAGTCCGAGTCGCCAGTCAACGACGAAGGCGTAGATGAGCAGGGACAGCGGTGCGCTGACGGCGGCCGCGGATTCGACGGGAGCGTGCGCAATGACCGTGTGCACGTCGTGCGTGTCGTCCTGGATCGCCTTGCGCACAGCCCCGGAGTTCGTGGATGTGAACCAGGCGAGGGGCGCGGAGGCGAGAACCCCCACCATGCGGGAGCGCACGATGTGCCCGAAACGCACGTCCGCGAAGTGAGTGACGGTCAGTGCGATGAAGTAGATGCCGTATCGGAGGCCGAACGCGCCGGTCAGCCACATGAGCAGCGTCATCACTTCGGTGCGATCAGGCGAGGCACCCGAGCGGGCCGCCTCCAGCAGCACCTCACCAAGCTGGACGAGGATGACGTAGGGGGCGACCGCGAGCGCACCGTAGATGAGCCCGAGCAACCGGGAGAGCATCATGGATCCACGGATGGGAGCGGTCAGTTCCTTGAAGGCGCGCTGGCCCGCGAGGTGCGCCGCACGCGGGTCGCCAGCAGCGGTCTTGTCAGCGTGCGGATCGCTCGGGGACGAGGCAGTGGTGTCCTCGCGCTCGTCAGTGTCGGTCATTGGTGGTCTCCTTCGCGGGCGCACGTAGCACCCGTCTGCGTGAGTGTGATGAGTCGATCCGCGCAGGCCGAGGCGAACTCGCCATCGTGGGTAACGACGATGACGGCCGCGCCTTCGTCGGCAATGCGGCGCAGGGTGGACGTGATAGAGGCGAGGTGTCGCGCGTCGACCCCTGACGTGGGTTCGTCAAGAATGACGATGCGGCGCCCGGTGGCACGCGCGGCTGCGATGACGAGGCGTTGTTTTTGTCCGCCCGACAGGCTCAGCGGGTGCCGATCCCCCAGGTGCGCGAGGTCGAAGTCACCCAGGAGCTTCTCCGCGTCCTCGCCGCTCGCCTCCGAGGCTCCGATCGTGAGTTCACCCGCAAGCGTGTCGGAGAAAAGCTGTCGTCCGGTGTCCTGCATGACGAGCGCGCACGCTGACCGGCGCTGCCGACGATTGGTTGCCCGCCCATCCAGGGTGATCGTCCCAGATCCGGGAGCGGCCAGCCCGCACAGCACGCGCACGAGGGTCGTTTTCCCAACGCCGTTCACTCCCGCGATGCAGGTGATCTGCCCTGCCGGAAAGTCCGCGTTAAACCCTTCGAACACGGGAGTGTTCCCGTAGGAGAAGCTCAGATCCCGGCAGGACAGGCGCGCTCCCCCATCGGCCGAGGCCTCGGTCTCGGAGTTCCGCGAGGGCACCCATGCCTCGGGCGGGCCGGGATCCACGAGGGTGCGCAGTCCGAGCGACTGCCGCTGCGCGTCATCCATCGCGTAGAACTCCTCACCGCTCCACGCGCGCGTGACCTCTCCGTCCTCCATGAGGAGAACCTGGTCGGCAAGCCCCCGCAGGAAGTGAAGGCGGTGCTCGACGACGACGATCGTCATCCCCTGCTCTTTGAGGATTGTGAGGGCTCGACGCACGTCGGCGATGGCATCGGGGTCCAGGTTCGACGTCGGCTCGTCGGCGAGGAGGACCGGGGCACCGGATGCCAGGGCGCAGGCGAGTGCAACCTTTTGGAGCTGCCCACCCGACAGGCTCGACAGCTTCCTGTCCATCAGGTGCGAGATGCCCATGAGATCGGCGGCGCGCGTGCTGGCCTCGATCAGGGCCTCGCGATCGCGGCCGTAGTTCTCGCCGCAGAAGGCCAGCTCCTCGGCGACGGTGTCACAGAAGAACTGGGTGCGCGGGTTCTGGAAGACCGACGAGCACAGGTGACCGACCTCGGTCAGGGGAACCTCGGCGAGGTTGCGCCCATCAATCCGCACCACGCCTTCCAGTTCTCCCGGGGTCATCTGTGGGACGAGGCCGGTGAGCGCCCGCATGAGCGTCGACTTCCCACAGCCGGAGGCTCCGCATACGAGCGTGAGGGTGCCAGGCCGGGCAGACACGTCGACCCCACGCAGGGCCTCCACTCGGTCCCCCGTCAGCTCACTCACGTAGGAGAACGACAGGGATTCAACGTCAATCATGGGAGTACTCCAAGGTGAGCGCTGACCTCAATGGCGATAACGCCGGCGACGCACACGAGGGCCAGCACGTCCCAGACGCTGGCCCGCAGCCGCGTCAGCGATGTGGGACGCGTGGGACCACCCAGGCCTCGGATAACGCTGGAGGCCGCCAAATCGTCGGCCACGCGCGCGATAGAGGACAGGAGGGGAACCAGGAAGCGCTCAGCGATCACGAGGGGGTGACGGAGAACTCCGCGCACCCCGAGGTCGACGCCGCGCATCTCCATCGCCTCGCGGATGGCGACCGCCTCTGAGCCCACCGTCGGAATCACGCGGAAAGCGACGGCGAGGGCATCGACGAAGACGCGGGGCAGGTGAACCGCACGTAGCGCCGCTTTCATCTGACCAATTCGCGTCGTGCGGTACACGTAGAGCGCCAGGCCGAAACCAGCGAAGAAACGCGCAAACCAGAACGCAATCGCACTGCACGTGCCGATCACAAGGACCACACCCCGCAGCGGCCCCATGCCCTCAAGCCAAGCGACAAGGAGGGGCGAGCCGAGGCTCAACGCGTCGCAGACGAGACAGCCGAGTCCGGTGCGTACCGCCGCCCGACCGCCGGCCTCCCACACGAGGGCGACCACCGCAAGCAGTTGGACCGCAAGGAGCGTGGACGTGGGGCTCGCGCGCATAACGAGCGCGTTGAGGACGAGGAGGGCCAGAAGTTTCGTTCGCGGATCAAGCTTGCTCGTCGCCTCGCCTGGGGCGGCCTCGGCGAGCGAGATCTCAGGCAACGCCGGCCTTCGCGAAGTGCTTGCGCAGCAGGAAACGACCGATAAGTCCACCAATCAACGCGACGATCATCGCAACGACAACCCACCCACTAATGACTGCGGGGCTGAAGAGGGCTCGCATGCTATCCGCGTAGTCCTGGCCCATCTGGGATGCGACATCCTCGTAATAGGGGTTGGGAGCAAAGAAAATCGGAGCGAGCGGACCGATCATCCACAGGGAGAACAGCATGTATGCGGCAATGTTTCGAGGGGCACTGACGTAACCGCCACCGCGGGCAATGAGATCACCCAGGAAACCCAGGATCAGGGTCACCGGAATGGTCACCCACGCGTGCCCGGTCACCACCATCAGGAAAGCGACGATGCCTCCCATGATCGTGAGCGTGCCGAACATACGCGAACGCACCAGCATCAGCATGACGACCGATCCGTTGAGCAGCAGTCCGACAATCCATCCGACGAACATGAACGCCGGGCCGAAGAAGCCCAGCATTCCCGAGCACCACATGAGGACGAAGTAGACGGCGGTAAAAGCACCAATCGTGACGGCCGAGCGTGCCTTTGTGACACCCGAACCCACAACCTGAGACATTATCGTGACCCTTCACGAATATAGGTTTATAGAAGCGAATTAAGGTTACCCTATTCCGCGCCTATATTATGTGACCTATGTCCCCCATTTTGTCCGGGGATGCCACCAGCTAATCCCACGAGCACTCCCCAGACAAAGCGGGGCCCCGCGCAGCAGTGCTGCGCGGGGCCCGGATGCTTGATCAGCGAGCGACGCTCACTTCTCGATGAGGTCCTTGACCTTGGTGACATCCAGCGGGATGCCGGGGCCCATCGTCGTGGCGACGGCGCCCTTGATCAGGTAGCGGCCCTTCGAAGAGGTCGGCTTAAGACGCAGCACCTCGTCCAGGACGGCGGCGTAGTTCTCGGTCAGCTGCTCGGCGGTGAAGGAGGCCTTGCCGACGATGAACGCCAGGTTGGCGTGCTTGTCGACGCGGAACTCGATACGACCACCCTTGATCTCCTTGACGGCCTTCGCGACGTCCATGGTCACGGTGCCCGTCTTGGGGTTCGGCATGAGGCCACGGGGGCCGAGGACGCGGCCGAGGCGGCCAACCTTGCCCATGAGGTCGGGGGTAGCAACGGCGACATCGAAGTCGGTGTAGCCCTTGGCAACCTTCTCGATGAGCTCGTCGCCGCCGACCTCGTCGGCGCCTGCGTCGATCGCTTCCTGAGCGCGCGGACCAACGGCGAAGACCAAGACCCGGGCGGTCTTGCCGGTGCCGTGCGGCAGGGAAACGGTGCCACGGACCATCTGGTCCGCCTGGCGGGGGTCGACACCCAGTCGGAAGACGACCTCAACGGTCGAGTCGAACTTGGTGACGGTGGTCTCCTTGGCCAGCTTCATGGCCTCGAAGGGGGTGTACAGCACATCCGCGTGGACCTTCTCGGCCGCTGCGCGGTAGCTCTTGGAGCGCTTGGTCATTCTGCTTCTTCTCCTTGCAGTCGTGGGTGTCGGGCAGCGCCTGCCCTACCACGGGGGGGGTTGGTTGAGGTCAGCCCTCGACGTTGATGCCCATGGAGCGGGCGGTGCCGGCGATGATCTTGGCCGCGGCCTCGATGTCGTTGGCGTTGAGGTCAGCCATCTTGGACTGGCCGATTTCGCGGGCCTGATCCATCGTGATCGAACCAACCTTGACGGTGTTGGGGGTGCCGGAACCCTTCTGGATGCCAGCAGCCTTCTTGATGAGCTCAGCGGCAGGCGGCGTCTTGAGGACGAACGTGAAGGAACGATCCTCGTAGACGGTGATCTCAACGGGGATGATGTTTCCACGCTGCGACTCGGTGGCCGCGTTGTAAGCCTTGGTGAACTCAACGATGTTCACGCCGTGCTGGCCCAGAGCGGGGCCGACGGGCGGTGCGGGGGTAGCGGCGCCGGCTGCGATCTGAAGCTTGATCAGGCCGGTGACCTTCTTCTTCGGTGCCATGAATGCGGGTCTTTCTTCTGAAGTTCTGGCCGACGGGTGTCGGTCAGGGCGGAGCGTTTGGCGTCAGCTCACTGGGTTTCAGTGGGCATAGTGCGCCCTACGCACACAAAAGTGAATCATAACGCGATTCCGGGCTTGATCCCAAGTCCGGGTGCGTGATGTCACTGCTCGAGCTTCTCCACCTGGTCGAAGCCGAGCTCGAGCGGCGTCTCGCGCTCGAAGATGGTGACGAGAACCTTGAGCTTCTGAGTCTCGGGCATGATCTCGGAGATCGTGGCCGACATGGTCTCGAAAGGTCCGTCGGTGACGGTGACGATCTCGCCAACCTCGAACTGGGTCTGGACGACCTGGACGGGTGCGGGCTGATCCTTGGCGGCCTCGGCGGCTTCCTCGAGGACGTTGGGCGTCAGGAGCATGACGACCTCGTCGATCGAGAGCGGCACGGGGTTGTGCTGGTCACCCACGAAGCCGGTGACGGCGGGGGTTTCCTTGACGACACGGTACGAGGCCTCGTTGAAGTCCATGCAGACGATCGCGTAGCCGGGGATGCGCACGTGGCGCACGCGCTTCTTCGCGTTGCCGCGGTACTCCATGACGTACTCGTCCGGAACCTCGACGGCGAAGATGTAGTCTTCCATGTTCTGCGTGGTGATGCGCTGCTCGAGGTTGGCCTTCACCTTGCGCTCGTGGCCGGAGTAGGTGTGGATGACGTACCAGTCGCCGGGAGACATGTAGAGCTTGCGGCGCAGCTTGGCGATCGCTTCCTCTTCGGTCGAGGCAGGGGCCTCGTCGTCCGATTCGGTTTCCTTCTCGGCGACCTCCTCGGCCACCTCGTCAACGATTTCCTGGGCGGCTCCGTCTGCCAGCGCCTCGGCGGTCTCCTGCTGGACCTCTTCCTGGTGCTCCTCGAAGACCTGTTCCTCGGTGTAGTTTTCGTCGCTCACGACGTTTCCCTCCTGCAAATGGGGCCGGACCGTAGAAGAAACCCGCCTGCAGTGTCCTGCGGGCGGGTTCGTCGGTCTCAGCCGAAGATCAATGCACTTAGCTTACCGAATCCGAAGTCGAGTAGGCCAGCGAAAAGCATGATTGCGGCGACAAACACAACAACGACGAGGAAGTAGGTCCAGGTCTCGGATCCCGTGGGGTAGGTGACCTTCTTCATTTCGTCAATGACCTGCTTGAAGAAGAGCCAGATGCCACCGAAGAAACCAGGACGCTTCGTCTGCTCCTTGGTGGCGGCGCTACGCTTGCGGGTAGCTTCGTTCTTAGTGCGATCTCGGCGCGAGGATTCAGCATCCGAGGCAACACGATCGGCCATGGGAATCCTCCTACGAAAATGATCAGCCTAATCCGCAGGGCAGGCGGGACTCGAACCCACAACCGCCGGTTTTGGAGACCGGTGCGCTACCAATTGCGCCACTGCCCTACGCAGGAAAACCTGCCTGACGAACATTAGTGGATAAGGCGGCGCTTTGTCCAACCGAGATGCGCGCCGGCGGGTCGCATGCCGCGTAATACCAGCCCCGACCTCGTAAATGAGAGGTAGCCCACGCACGCATCGTGTGCGCTCTCCGCCACACGCGCGCGCGACGTGGGACCATGGAGGGGTGACCAATACTCCTCGCACCCGTGTCTCTGATCGTTTCAACGCCATCACCCCGTCCGCGACCCTGGCCGTGGACGCGAAGGCCAAGGCCCTCAAGGCCGCCGGCCGCCCGGTGATCGGCTTCGGCGCCGGCGAACCCGACTTCGCCACGCCCGACTACATTGTCGAGGCCGCCGTCAAGGCCGCTCGCAACCCCGCGATGCACCGCTACACGCCCGCTGCCGGCCTCCCGGCGCTGCGCGAGGCCATCGCAGAAAAGACCCTGCGCGACTCCGGCTACGAGGTCTCCCCCGCCGACATCGTCGTCACCAACGGCGGCAAGCAGGCCGTCTTCCAGGCGTTCGCCGCGCTGCTGGGCCCCGGCGACGAGGCGATCCTGCCGACCCCGTACTGGACCACGTACCCCGAGGTCGTCAAGCTCGCCGGCGCGACCCCCGTCGAGGTGTTCGCGGGCGCCGACCAGGACTACAAGGTGACCGTCGAGCAGCTCGAGGCCGCGCGCACGCCTCGCACGAAGGTCCTCCTCATGTGCTCGCCGTCCAACCCGACGGGCAGCGTCTACACGCCCGAGGAGCTGACCGCGATCGGCCAGTGGGCCCTCGAGCACGGCATCTGGGTTATCTCCGATGAGATCTACGAGCACCTGCTGTACGAGGACGCGCAGACCGCGCACATCGTCAAGCTGGTGCCCGAGCTGGCCGACCAGGCCGTCATCCTCAACGGCGTGGCCAAGACCTACGCGATGACCGGCTGGCGAGTGGGCTGGATGATCGGCCCCTCCGATGTCATCAAGGCCGCGCTGTCCTTCCAGTCGCACCTGACCTCGAACGTCAACAACGTCGCCCAGGAGGCCGCGCGCGCCGCCGTGTCCGGCTCCCTGGATGCGGTGAACGAGATGCGCGTCGCCTTCGACCGTCGCCGCCGCACGATCGTTGACATGCTGCGCCAGATCGACGGCTTCGACGTTCCCACCCCCAAGGGCGCGTTCTACGTTTACCCCTCCGTCGAGCGCCTGCTGGGTCGCGAGATCCGAGGCCGCGTGGCCAACACGTCGGGCGAGCTCGCCGACCTGATCCTCGACGAGGTCGAGGTCGCGGCGGTTCCGGGCGAGGCCTTCGGTCCCTCCGGCTTCCTGCGCTTCTCTTACGCTCTGGCCGACGATGACCTCGTCGAGGGCATCACCCGCGTGCAGGAGCTCTTCGCCTGATGCACGTCTCGTTCGAACGGACAGCGCAGGAGGCCCCCCTCGGGACGGTCCTCCTCGCCCACGGGTACGCGGAACACTGTGGGCGCTACGCCCGCCTGCGCTCCGCGCTCACCCGCGCCGGTTACGACGTCGCCTACTACGACCACGCGGGCCACGGGACCTCCGAGGGTCCCCGCGCCCGCGTGGACGTGGGCGCGCTGATCCGCGACTTCGGCGACGCGCGCCGGGCGACCCTCGCACACGCGCGCACGCCGGACCTGTTCCTGTTCGGACACTCGATGGGCGGCATCATCGCAGCCGCCTCCACGATCCTCGACCCGACGCGGCTG
>CATYYP010000025.1 GCA_958415245.1 Schaalia odontolytica
GCCAGCGCCCACACGTCCTGCAGGGGCGAGGCCGGGGAATTCACGTCCTGCTGCTCCGGGGGCGCCCACAGCACCGAGAAGCCATCGAACGCGCCGACCTCCAGCTGCCCCACCTTCGAGGCCACGCCGAAGTCGGCGAGCACCGGCTTGCCGTAGGCGTCCAGCATGATGTTGGACGGCTTGATATCGCGGTGCACGTAACCCTGGCGGTGGAACATCTCCACGCCGCCGCACACCTTGATCATCGTGTCGAGGGCCTTCTCCAGGTCCATCGGACGCGCACGCACCTGCGTGAGCAGATCAGCGACCGGGCAATATTCCATCACCAGGTAGGCTCGGCCGTCGGCCGTCGTGCCCACGCCATGCAGCTCGACGACCGCGGGGTGACCGGCCAGCAGCGTCATGGCGTCGGCCTCGCGGTGCAGTTCCTTCGTGCCCCGCTCATCGCCCTGCGTACGCACGACCTTGATGGCGACCTCGCGACTCGGCAGCTCCTGACGGTACAGGAAGACGTCGGCGAAGCCACCCTGGCCCAGCGGGCGCACCCACCGGAAACCGGGAATCTCGGGGCCCCTCATACCCGCAATCGCTGGCGTCACGCCTTCTTCTCCTCATCAATCGTGCGCGCGATCGACGCGCTCAGTCGCAACTTGCGGCGCATGCGCAGGCTTCGCAGGGACAGCGCGCGGCGCACGCGCGCCAGGAATCCAGCCTTCTTGCTCACCTGGGTACGCAGGGAACGAACCTGGGCCCACGCGTCACGCGCACGGTCACGCGAGGCGCCGTTCGAGGCGAAGCTCGCGATATCCGCGTAGCGTGCGATCACCACGGGGGCGGGCACGTCGTCGCCGAAGCGGCTCCAGCCGTCGATGATGTAGCGGCCCGCGCCGGCCTCGGCCTCGTCGACCTCCACCGAGTCCGTCGAAGCGTCGTCGCCGTGGCGTACCTCGCCCGTCACCAGGGTGAAGGGGTCGCCCGGGTCCTCGCCGAGCTCCCATTGAGAGGCCAGCGACCAGGCAGTTTCCTGGCGCGTACGACCCACGTCGATACGCAGGCCGGAGTCCGCGGCCAGGTCCACGACCTCGTCCCACGAGCCGACCAGCGCGCCCACGGCGGCGGCGCGGCGCCGATGCCTGCGGCGTCCCGCCTTGAACAGCAGAACCATCAGCGGCGGCAGAAGAATCAACAGGATGCCACCCGAGATACCGGCGACGAGACCCCACGGGAAGGGCTCGGCCGGGGGCTCCCTCGGGTCGGCGTTCTGGTCACGCGTCGTCGGCGGCAGCTCAGCGGGAGCCTCCGGGGGCTCCGGGGGCTGGAGCACCTGCGGGCGCGGCACGCTCCGAGGCTTGGGGACCTGGGTCTGCGGCGTGTGGTCGCGCGGAGGCGTGGGATCAAAGACGGCCCAGACTCCACCCTCGAACTCGACCTCGACCCATGCACGAATATCCGAGCCGTGCAGGGTCGCGGGGCCGCCCTGGGAGCCGCCCTCGGGGTAGGCGCCCATGACGACGCGAGCATTCATACCCAAGTGATGCAGCATCAGGGCCATGAGCGCCGAATACTGCTGGTCGTCGCCGATAAGCTGCTCGTCGCCGCTCAGCATTCGTTCCAGGCGGTCCGTGCGCACACCCGGACGCGAGAACTGCGTGTTCTCGTTCAGGTAGTAGCCGTTATTCGCCAGGTAGTGCTCGATCGCGCGCGCTGCGGACAGGGCCGTGGAGGCGTTCTGGGTGATCTCCGAGACCTTCGTTGCCAGGCCCTCGGGCACGTTCTTATCCGTCACCGACAGCGGCACGACCGACAGGGACGCCAGGTCCTCGTCGCGCACGGGCTCAGCGAAGGACGTACGCACGTTGTAGGTCATGGTTCCGGCGGGGCCGGTCGTCAGCGCGGCGTTCGCCCACGTGTCCACGTAGAGGCCGTCCTTCTGGGCGGCGGAACCCGCACCCGTGAACGCGATCTCCGAGGGGCTGCCGAGCACCGGCACCCACGGGCCGGACAGGCCGCTCGTCGTCACGGTCACGAGGGAGTCACCCTCGGGGCGGCCGGGGATCGTGGACTCCACGGGGATGTAGCCCGTGTGTCCGTCTCCACGCTTCGTGGACATGCCGAAGGTCGTGCCGTCGTACACGTCCATCGCGGCGATGCGCACGCGCTGGTTCTCCGGCAGGTCGGACACGGTCAGGAGGGTTTCGTCCTGCAGGTCCGTCGTGTAGTGGCGGAAGGAGGACAGGGGCGAGGGGTAGGCCTGAATGTCCAGGGGCGGATCCACCAGGTCGCGGCCCACGATGCGGGTTCCGCCTGCGCCGAGGAACGCCGCGGCGGGCAGCGCGACGCCGACGGACACTGCGAGGATGGCGAGGGCACCCAGCAGGCGCGTGCCGACGTACACGGTCGAACGCGACTGACGCGCGGCCGTCGCCTCGCCGCCGCCCGAGGCGGAGCGGCCCACGAGGACGTCCTGTCCCAGCGTGATGCGCTGGTACTGGGCGGCCAGCGCCCACCAGGCGGCCAGGAGCGCCCACCAGGCCAGCACTGCCCAGACGGGCAGCGCGTGGCGAGACAGGCCAAAGAAAACCGAAATCACGCCCATGACGACGAGCGGGATCGACCCGAGGACCGCGCGCCCGGCGCGGGCAGTGATCAGGCCCGCGAGGACAGCACACACGAGGCCGCACATCCACGGGACGAGGGCCGGACCCGAGTAGACGGACACGGGGGCCGTCAGGGTGAGCAGGTCCTTCCACGCGCGGAAGGAACCCAGCACCATGACCTGCAGGGTCTTACCCGTGGGCAGGAACCCGTAGAGGGCCTCGGCGCGCAGGGCAGCCGCGCTACCCAGCAGGAAGTACGTAACGACGACGCTCAGAACGGTCGTCAGCGCGTCCCAGCGCCAGCGCGTCGAGGCGGCGGCGATCAAGAGGCCGCAGGCCACGCCCGCGCCCGCGGCGATCGCGCCCGCTCCCCCGCCAAAGACGGGCTCGAATGCCGCGACCGGGCCGGCAAACAGCAGGGCGAGGACGAGCAGCGACCAGATCGGCAGGCGGGTGCGGAACGTCGCGAAGCGCTGCGTGATCGTCAGCAGGCGGTTGCGCGTGGTCCTGGGCTTGGGCGCCGGCGACTCGCCCGCAGCGACGGGTGCCTGGTCCTGGGCCGTGGCCTCGCGCTGCTCGGTCACCTCCACGGACGAGGCCACGGCCTCGTCCTGGGAATCGATGCGCTGAGCGCGGGGCTTGGTGTTGAAGTTCTTGCTCATGCGAGGCCTCCGGCGACGATAATGCGCGGCAGATCGTCCAGCGTCGAGCAATCCAGGAGCACACCACGGCCGAGGTCACGGCGGGCTCGCACGCCCTCCGCACCGATACGAATGATGGAGACCGGAACATCGATCGGGGCCAGGCGCGCCAGGTGGGCGGCCTCGATGTCCGTCACGTTCGGTCCGACGATGAGGGTGAGGGCGGAGACGCCGGGACGCTGCGCCACGGCCTCGCGCACGCGGCGCGACAGGTCGCCGAAGGATCGAGCCTTCACCTCGGAGAGGGCATCCAGCATACGCATGGCGACACCCGACGGCAGCCAGCCCTCGGTCGTCGACAGTGAGACGGGGCGCGATTCGCGCAGGTTCGCCAGGCCCAGGGAGCCGGCGACGGAGACCGCTGTCTCGAAGGTGTCATGGTCCCACGCGTCGCGCGACGTGTCCAGGACGATGACGTGGTGGGAGCGGTGCGTCTCCTCGTACTGGCGCACGATGAGCTTGCCCAGGCGCGCCGTCGACTGCCAGTGCACGGCGCGGCGGTCGTCACCCGGCTCGTAGTCGCGCAGCGCGTGGAAGGACACGTCGGAGCTGGAGAGCTTGCCCGTGGCCACGCCCTCGACGTCCAGCTGGAAGCCGGTCGCGTCGAAGGGAACGCGCACGGTGCGCGGGTGCACGTGCAGGAGGACGGGCTCGTCCCACATGCGAACGCGGCGCAGCAGGCCGAGCGCGTCAGAGCGCACGGCGCGCGCGGGGCCGACGTTGATGAGGCCTCGGTGACGCGAGGAAATCAGGAACATCTCGTCCCAGGTCTCGTGAGCACCCAGCGGGGGCACGACGAACTCGCCCGTGCCCGTGCCGATCGGCAGCTCGATGATGCCCGAGCGCACGGAACGCGCCCGCTCGTTGCGCACCGAAATCTCGCCAACAGCGGTCTGGCCGGCCACGATGCGCTCGTTGGGGACGCGGATCGACACGACGTGCGGGGGACGCCACGCGACGCGCATCGCGGCAAGCACCAGGGCCACGACGCCCGCGAGAGCGCATGCCAGGGCCTCGACCCACTGGAAGGCCACCGCGAGCGCAAGGCCCACGATGACGAGCGTGATCACGGCCCACCCGGTCGGAGTGACCGCGCCCACGAGGGTTTTGAGGGGATGCGAACGAACGGCCTGCGCCCGTTTGGGCGAGACCATCGTGGGGGTGTCCGTTCGCATCCCTTCCATCGCTGTATCCGGCGTTTCCTTACGCGCCGACGGCCGGTGCGGGCACCGACGTCAGAGCGCGCTGGATGACGCCCTCGGCGGTCGCGCCCGAGAACGCGGCGTCGGGGTCGACGATGACGCGGTGCGCCCACACGGGCACCGCGAGGGCCTTGATGTCGTCGGGCAGGACGAAGTTACGTCCCTGCGCGGCCGCCCACACGCGGGCACAGCGCACCATACCGATGGCACCACGGGTGGACACGCCCAGCAGCGAGGACTCGTCCTCGCGGGTCGCCTCCGCCAACGCGGCCACGTAGTCGAGGACGGCGCGGTCGGTGTGGTTCGCCGAGGCCAGGGCCGCCCAGGCGACGATGTCCTTGCCCGACAGCAGGGGCTTGAGGTTCTTCGAGCGGTCGGGCGAGGCCGAGCCGTCGAGGACGTCGATCATCGCGGAGCGCGAGGGGTAGCCGATCGAGGTCTTCATGAGGAAGCGGTCCAGCTGGGCCTCGGGCAGCGGGTAGGTACCGGCCTGCTCGACGGGGTTCTGGGTCGCGATGACCATGAAGGGCTGGGGGGCGGGGCGGCGCACGCCGTCGACCGTCACCTGGGCCTCTTCCATGACCTCGAGGAGCGCGGACTGCGTCTTGGGCGACGCACGGTTGATCTCGTCGGCCAGGACGATCTCCGCGAAGACGGGGCCGGCGTGGAAGACCCACTCGCCCGTCTTCTGGTTGAACATGTTGACGCCGGTGATGTCCGAGGGCAGCAGGTCCGGAGTGAACTGGATACGCGAGTGCGTACCGTCGATGACGGCGCTGATGGCGCGCGCCAGCGCGGTCTTGCCGGTGCCGGGGGCGTCCTCGAGCAGGAGGTGGCCGCCCGCGAACATCGTCGTGAGCGCGAGTCGCACGGCCTGGCGCTTGTCCAGGACCGCCACGGACACGCCGTCGACGAGGCCCTTGAAGACCTGGGCGAACCTGGTTGCATCCTCAATGGAAAGGGTCATGTTTCTACCTTTTGTTGTGTGGCGGGGTGGTCTATTCAGCGCGACAGTCGACGACGGGGGATTTCAGCTCATCCGCCGTCGTGGCCTCGGTCAGGATACCCGTAATCCGAGGGTTATCCCGCGAGAAACGGAACTCGGTGATCGCTGAGGGGCGTCCGGTCTTCACGCGGCACACGAGGGTCACGCCGGACGAATAGTTCGAGGCGTTGACGGCGCGCAGCGTCATCGAGCCGCACGGCTGCCCGTTCGGGCAGGTGACCGCACCTTCGAAGGTTGCCTTCACGTTATCGGCCAAGTCGCCGGTCTTCACGGTGGTCTTCACCTCGCGGTGCTGACCCTTTTTTCCGATAAGCTCGACGACGATCGTGTACTCGTGGCCGGGCGCCAGGTCCTCGGCCCACCAGTTGGTGAGCGGGCCTGACCAACTCTGCTTGGTCGAGTCTTTCAGTCCCTCGATCCAGGTATTGGTCTGCGTGATCTCCACTCCGCTCGGATTGGACCACGAAGCAGCCACACCCCAGGATTGATTCTTCTCGACGTAGGACGCGGTTGCTTGGACCTCGAAGGTCGGGATGGGACCGTTGTCATCGTCATCGTCACGGCTGCGCTGGCCTGTGCCGACGACGCCCGTGACCGACGCAGTGTCACTCCACTGGTACGAACCGTTCTTCTTACCGCGCTGGCAGAAGTAGTAGGTCACCGTGGCTCCCGGATCGAGCGGGCCGATGACGAAGTCGGCTTGGTCACCGTTGTTGAAGTTCACGGGGTTACCGGGCGCCTTGCACTTCTCCGGGGTATCCGCGTAGAAGAGCTCCAGGTCGGCAGCCTTGTAGCCGTTTCCTTCGCGCAGCCGAGCGTTCGACACCTGAATCTGGCCCGAGGAGTTGTCCCTAGGAGCGTGCAGGCCGGGTGCATCCGGGGTCGGCGGCTTCAGAATTGGTGAGAAGGACTTCGAGGCAGAGGTGGCCGTGCGACCTTCCACGTTGCTGACGGTGACGGTGGCCGTCAGTTCATCCGCACTATCGACGATCATGGTCGTCGTGTCGGTTCCGTTCATCTCGTTGTTGACACCACCGGAGACGGTCTTGGTGACACCATTGACCGTCACCTTCGTGGAGCCCCAGCCGGTCCCACCCGACTTGAAGTAGTTCCACGTCAGGGTGATCTCAAGCCGGCCGTCTAGGGCATTGCGGACCTTACCACTCGTGATACTGGGGGTGTCCGGGGCCAGGATCGTAGCCTTCGGGGTGCCCGTCACGCCCGGGGATGCCTGGGAGTTACCGTTCGCGTTCGTGGCGACAACCGTGACAGTGTACGTCCGATCGTTGACGAGGCTCTTGATGGTGCACGTCTGCTCGCCGTTGGTCGTGCAGCTGCTCGCCGCAGAACCCGCGATCGACGCGTACACGGTGTACGAGGTGATGCGCGACCCGTTGTCGTTGGGGGCATCCCACTTCACCTTGAGTGTTCCGTCACCGGCCTCCACGGTCGGGCCGCCCGGGCGATCCGGGACACCGGAGAGCGTGATCTCGTTGGAGGTGCCCGCCTCGGACACACCGGCGGAGTTCACCGCCTTCACGGTGAAGGTGTAGCTGCGGCCAGTCGTCAGGCCGTTGACCTCACACACGGTCTCGGTGCAGGTCGCAACCTGGCTCCCGCCACTGAAGATGCGGTATTCGGTGATGCGTTCGCCGTTGGATGCGGGAGCATTGAAGGACACGGTGGCGCCCGTCGGGCCCTTGGCCCGGGCCACCACAGCGGTGGGTGCGTCGGGCGGACCCTTCACGGTGACCGTGATGGTGCCCTGAACGACGCGCGAGGGGTCCTTGAGCTTGTCGTTGACGCGGTAGGCGACGGAGATGGTCCCCGCCGACTTCGGCGTGATGGTGACGACCGTGCCGGAGGTCGAGGTGGTCGCATCCCCCAGCGAGATGGCTGTGCCCTCGAGGGTGATCGGCGTGTCCGGGAAGGGGTTGGTGGCCTGCGAGGCCACGTCCACGCTCACGGTCTCACCGACCTTGGCCTTCACGTTGTACGCCGGGAGCTGGATGCGCGGCTTCGTGGTGGCGACGACCTCGACGGGGATCGAGCCGTTGACGGTGTTGCCCTGCTCGTCCGTGACGCTCACGGCAATGGCACCGGCGGAGCCGGCGGGGGCGTTCTCGGGCGCCGACACGGTCAGGACGGTGCCCGACAGCGACGCAGAAATCGTATCGGGGGCCGAGCCCATCGCGTAGGTGAAGGTCGAGACGTCCGTGCCCTCGGGGTCGCGCACGCCGAGCCTGAGGTCCTGCGTGACGGCGGCACCACCGGCCTCGACGCGGATCGCGGTCGGGGCGAAGGTGGGTGGCTGATTCTGGGTCGCCTTGATGCGCACGGGCAGCGACAGGGACGCGGTGAGCGTGCCCGAGTCGGAGGCGTCGCCGTCCGCAACCTGGATGAGGAACGCGGAGTTGCCGCCGAAGGAGGCGTTCGCGGTCAGCGTCAGCTGCGTCGGCGAGTCGGCGACGACCGAGTCCAGGCCGGTCTGCGCGACCGGTGAGGAGTCGTCCACAAGGCGCGGGCTGCGGCCCGAGCGCGTCACCACGTAATCCGACAGGTTGATCGTGCGCGAGGTGCCCGCGTCCATCTCGATGGGCAGGCCCGCGGTGTTGAGGAAGGGCGCGGTCGTGTCGCGGCCGGGCACGGTCACGACGGCGGAGTTGGTCAGGCCGTCACGGTCCGTAATCGTGTAGACGACCAGGCGCATGCTGTCCGTCACCGGGATGAGCACGTCGGAGCCCTCCACGGTCACGCCGGATTCGGACGTCGTGACGGTCAGCTCGTTGATGCTGCCGTCGGGGTCCTCGTCGTTATCGAGGACCTTCACGCGCACGGCCGAGCCGTCGGTGGGCAGCTCCTCGTAGGACACGAAGTCGTCGCGGGCGATGGGGGCCTTGAGCGGGGCGTCGTCCTGGACGTAGACCGTGACGGTGCCTCGGGCGGAGCCGCCGCGGCCGTCGCTCACCGCGTAGGACACGAGGTAGGTGCCGGCCTGCAAGGGCGTGTGCACCTGGATGGTCGAGGAGGACAGGGCCTGCGGCTCGAGCTCGGGCGTGGCCGTCTCGAGGCTACCCTCCTCGAGCGCGAGCGGATCGCCGTCAGGGTCCACGTCGTTCGACAGGACGTTGACGGTCACCATGCGGTCCGGGCGGGTCAGCACCGTGTCGGGCACGGCGACCGGGTTCTGGTTCAACGTGGGCGCGGCCGAGATCGCGACACGCACGCGGGCAGAGGCATGTCCGCCCTGGCGGTCCTCGACCGTGTAGGTGAAGGAGTCGGTGCCCGAGGCGTTCTGGTTCGGCGTGTAGTCGATCCACGTCGGGCCGACGGTCGCGTTGCCTAGCTGCGGGGACGACCCGAGGCCGCCCAGGGTCACGGAGTCACCGTCGGGGTCGATGCCGTCCAGGGGCACCGCGATACGGGTGGTCTGCCCCGCGGCCGCCCAGGCTGTGATGCCGCGGGGGCGCGGCTCCTGGTTCTGATCGGAGGCACCCATCACCTCGAAGGTGACGGTGCTCGAGGCGCGGTTGCCCGCAGAGTCGATGACCGAGTAGGTCACGTCCATGAGACCGGGTGTCTGCCCAGCCTCAAGGCGCACCTGGTTGCCCGTGACGAAGGGGGATCCCAGGGCGGAACCCTGGTCGTATTCGAGGGTCGACTCGACCTGCAGGTTCAGGCCAGCGGGCGAGCGATCGTTCGCCAGAACCGACACGGTGCCCACGTCACCGACGCGCACCTTGACGTGGTCAGGCTTGAGGATGGGCGGCAGGTCCGAGCGGTCCGCCGCTCCGGGGATGACCATCACGTCGGCCGTGGCCTCGCCGACGCCGTTGGACACGGTGTAGCTGAACTGCACCGTGCGGTCCAAGCCCGCGGGCGCGGTCACGCGCAGCAGGTGACGATCGATGAGGGCAACCTCGATCTCGGGGGTGTTCGAGGCGTCCACGGAGACGATCGACAGCAGGCCGCCGGAGGGGTCGTAGTCGTTGTTCAGTGGCGCGACGAGGACGGAGCCGCCCTGCGGCAGGACCGCCGTGTCATTTTCGGCGACGGGGGGCTCGCTCGAGGGCGCCATGACCTCGACGCGGATGATGCCCAGCGTCGTCGCGATGCCGTCGGACACGGTGTAGGCGAACGAGTAGGAGCCCGGCTCGGCCGCCCTAAAGTCGATCGTTCCGTGATCCAGGTCCGGCTGGATCGAGGCGCCGGCGGGCGCACCGGACACGGCCGCCAGGGTCAGCTGGTCGCCGTTCGGGTCGGTGTCATTCTTGAGCGGATCGAGCGTGACGGTCTCACCCGGG
Organism: Schaalia odontolytica; assembly: GCA_958415245.1. GTDB lineage: Bacteria > Actinomycetota > Actinomycetes > Actinomycetales > Actinomycetaceae > Pauljensenia > Pauljensenia odontolytica_D. The sequence continues at coordinate 9,811 of CATYYP010000025.1, forward strand.
TGCGCCTGGAACAGGTCGCCATTCGCGGACGGAGGCAAGTTTCCGGCCTCCTGAACGTCGACGATCAGCTCACCGCGGGTCTCCGCGCCCTGGTCGTCGGCGACCGTGAGAACGATGGACTTCGGGCCGGCTGCGCCGCCCTCCTCGTTAATGGTGACGGAGCCGTCCTCGGTGAAGGAGACCTTCAGCCCCTCGGGGGCCTCGGCGTTCTTCAGGTAGATCGGGTCGCCGTCGGGATCGCGCCAATCGCTCAGAGCCTCGTACTGGATCTGGGCGCCCGCGCCGATCTTGACGGTAGGGACGCGCAGCTGCGCGGGCCCCTCGTTCTGATCGAAGGGGTGAATGGTAACGCGCACGTTGGCCTCCGCCGAGGCCTGGCCGTCGGAAGCCGCGTAGGTAAAGGTCGTCGAGCCGACCTGCGAGGCCGACACTCCGCTGATCTGCAGGGCTCGTCCGCTGCGCGCGACGGTCACGACGCCCCACTCGGGCTGCTTGACCGGCGCTGCGGTCAGCACGTCACCGTCGAGGTCGGAGTCGTTGTCGAGGACGGGCAGGATGGTCGAGCGGCCCGGGCGGATGCCGAACTCGTCGTCCTCGGCCTCGGGCGGGGTGTTTTCCTCGCGCTGCTGCGGGTCCGCGACCTCGTTCGTCAGCTCGGGGCTGTCCTGCTCGTCCTCGTTTTCCTCGAGCTCGTTTTCGACCTCGTCCCAGTTGTCCATGAGGACCATATTCGAGTCGGGCAGCCACACGCTGCCCTGCGCGACGTCGTTGAGGACGATGGCCTTGCGGTTCGTGCGGAAGACGATGTCACGAGCGGTCGTCAACGTATCAACGACCATCTGCTTGTTCGCGGACGGGTCGTCGCACGCACGCATGTAGGCGCCCGACACGCTCCACGCTCCGTACGCGCAGCCTTCGTGGCGAACGGGGGCCGCGGGATTGCCGCTGACGCCGCTCTCAGTGGCGGGCGTGATCGTCGGGGTTCCACCCGCCAGCGGGATCGACACGAGGGCCGAGGGCGTGGCGAGCAGGACGGAATCCGCCTTCGGTCCGGCGAGCTGCAGGATGCCGCCCTCCTCGACTCCGGCGGCGCCCAGGTCGAGCTTCTTGCCACCCGGGAGGAAGAGGGTATTGGACTGCGAGTCGAGGGCGACGACCTGGTCGCCGACGACAGTGATGCTCAGCTGTGCGTCCTCTGGGATGCCGTCGATCCGGCTGGTCGCGGCCTGGTCGACGGTCCCCTGGCGCTTGACGGTCGTCAGCGTGCCCGAGGCGGCCAGGGAGTACACGGAACCGTCGAGTCCGGTCACGAAGGCGCTCGTGCCCATGTTCGAGGACAGGGCCGCGCCCTCGGACAGGTTCGCGGGGCTGGGCGCGGTGGCCGACGTGGTCCACAGGGTACCGTCGGTGGGGTTGAGGACGCCGAGGACGTCACCGCCCTGCATGGCGCTCGAGCCGGAGGGCAGAGCCGTCGGGGAGCCGAGGGAGACCTGGGTGACGTTGACGGGAGCGACGGTCAGCGAGGTGAGGTCGGAGACGGTGACGGTCTCGCCCGCCTGGCCGCCGTCGTTGACGTTGACCTGCGTGACTTCAGCACCCTTGTAGATAACGCCTGCGATGCACAGCGCAGCAACGACCAGCACCAGGACAAACGCTGGCAGGCGTCGCCTTGTACTGGTTACTTTTCGTCGCAATTGCGCGCTCATTGACCCTCTCCCGATTGCTGAGCAGCCTCCACTCAATAGTGTGGCACGACTACACCGCATACTAATAGTTAACGAGAATCTATCAGATGGGCACTTACTTAACAACTAGAGGG
>CATYYP010000026.1 GCA_958415245.1 Schaalia odontolytica
TCGCCGACCGTATCCTGCCCGTGCGCCGCCGCCGCGAAGACCTCGTCGACGTCGTCATCTCCCTCATCGCGATTCTCTTCATCTGGACGATCGGCGCACTGGCCAGCGCGACCACGCGCGGTGTCACCATGGACGTCCTGAGCTTCCAGCTCGTCCGCCAGATCCTCATCCTTCCGGTGAGCATCGTCGAAGGCCTCATCATCCTGATCACGCCGATCCTCGTGATCGTCTCGCTCGCGCTGCGCAAACGCCTCCAGGCGATCATCCAGGTCCTCGTGACGAGCCTCGTGGCCGCGGTCGGCGGCTGGATCATCATCCTGCTGACGGGCCTTCTGCCCTCCGAACTGACCGCGCCGTTGAGCGTGGACCGCGCGCTTGCCACGCAGGGCTCCCAGACCGGCATCGCAATCGCCATCAACCTGGTCATCGTCACCCTGTGCGCGCTGTTCACCTCCGCCGGCGAGGCCCAGTCGATGAAGGCCATCAAGTGGGGATGGACGGGCCTGTGGATCATTCTCATTCTCGGCGTGCTGCGCTCGTCCATGACCCTGCCCGTCGCCTTCATCTCCGTCTTCTTGGGCCGCGCTTTCGGCTCGGGTTCGCGGTGGATCATGGGCTACGACGACCAGCGGGCGAAGGGCGCCAAACTCGTCGAGGCGCTCCTCAACATCGGGATTACGCCCTCGCGGATCGTGCGCACCGACCTCGACACGACCGAGGAACCCCTGGCAACGTGGGCCGTCGCTGAGAACTCACGCGGACGCCTCACCCAGATGCCCGCCGACCTGGGCGACATGGGCGTCACGGTGACGCGCCGCCCGAGCCACGACCATCACCGCCACTACCAGGCGTGGAGCGACACGGGCCTCGCCTACGAGATCATCGCCATGGACCCCGGCCAGGAACTGACCGGCACGCTCCTCGAGATGTGGAACAACCTGCGCCTGCGCGGCATCAGCCGCTGGGTGTCGCCCTCGCTCAAGGCTCAGGCCGAGCGTTCCTCCTTCACGACGCTGCAGGCGCTGCGCGCCGGCGTGTTCACCCAGGAGCCGATCGGCATCGCCTCGGCCTCCGACTCGATCATCCTGGTCATGTCCGCCCTGCCCCCCACGACTCCGCTCACGGAGCTCGGCGAGGACGCATCGGACGAGGTCCTGGACCGTGCGTGGGAGCAGCTGCACTTCGCGCACTCGCGCGGCATTTCGCACCGCGCTCTCACCCCCGAGGCCGTGGTCGTCGACTCCTCCTCGGACGTGTGGCTGCTGGACTGGGATTCCGGCGAGGTTGCGACCACCGAGCTGAACCAGTCCATCGACATCGCACAGATGCTGGTCCTGACCGCGCTGGCCGTGGGCCCTGAGCGCGCGCTCGAGGCCGGTCGACGCAGCGTCGGTGAGGAGACGCTGATCGCGTGCGCCCCCGTCATCCAGAAGCCCGTCCTTCCTGCGGAGATCAATCAGCGCCTGCGCCGTTCCGACCTGCTGGGCGAGCTGCGCGCTGCCCTCGTGGGAGACTCCGAGGCCGAGACCACGCCGACCGCTGACCTGCAGCGATTCCGCCCGCGCACGATCTTCACGATCGCGGTGGCGTTCATCGCCGTCTTCATCGTCGTCGGTTCGCTGAACTTCAACGACATCGTGACCACGGTCAAGAGCGCGAACCTGTGGTGGATGCTCGCTTCCGCCGTGCTTGCCTGCCTCATCTGGGTCGGTTCCGCGGTCCCGCTTGTTGCTCTGTCGCCCGAGAAGCTGAGCCTGCGCGAGACGCTCGTCGCCCAGGTCGCCGCTTCGATCATTACGATCGTGGCACCCGCCGGCGTGGGACCCGCTGCCCTCAACCTGCGCTACCTGCGCAAGCGCCGCGTCCCGACCGCCATGGCGGTGACGACGGTGACGCTCATGCAGATTTCGCAGGCACTCATCACGATCATCCTACTCCTCCTCGTCATGGTGATCGCCGGATCGTCGCTGTCCGTGTCGGTCCCCTACGGCACCATCCTGGGTGTCGTCGCGGTCGTCATGGTCGCGGTCGGCATCATCGTCGCCGTGCCGAAGGTGCGCCGCTGGATCTGGGCGAAGATTCAGCCGACCTGGCAGCAGGTCTACCCGCGCCTCCTGTGGATCATCGGCCAGCCCCGTCGCCTCGCTGCGGTCGTGGGCGGCAACCTGCTGATGAACATCGGCTACGTGGGCTCGTTCTGGACGGCCCTGCTCGCCATGGGCGGTTCGCTCAACTTCTCGACCGTGTCCATCACGTACCTGACGGCGAACGCGGCCGGCTCGTTCATCCCCTCGCCGGGCGGTATCGGTACTGTTGAAACGGCACTGACCTCGGGCCTGACGGTCGCGGGCATCTCCTCATCGGTCGCCATCGCGACGGCTCTGCTCTACCGTCTCGTCACCTTCTACGGCCGCATCCCGTTCGGCTGGCTGGCCATGAAGTACATGGAGAAGAAGGACATGATCTAGGTTCCCTCTGAGCGCATCCGCATCCGGCTGTCACGCGTCCCGGCGCGAGGCAGCCGGATGTTCGCTTACTGGAGGCTGTTGTTGCCGTCCGGGTATGCCGCCTGGACGCCGCTCACCGCTCGAATGACATCGATCGAACCGGCGGGCACGCGCAGGGCGTAGCCGCGCAGCGCGTTGCGATATTCGCGTTCCACAGACACGGATGCGCCCGGGAACGCAGCGGCCACGGCCTCGTTGATCGAGACGAGGGTCGCCTCCCCGTCAGCGCCTTCCGCAAGCTGGACGATGACGACGACCGAGGTGTCGGCATCCTGGCCGGACTGCGTGCTCGGGCCGCTCTGTCCGTTCTTGGACGTCAGTGCGGTGTCGGGGTCGATCGTCGCCGAGGCCGTGGTTCCCTGCGCGGACTGGGCCGAGTCGCTGCCCGGGTTGGATTGCTGTGTGGGCGTCGACGTGGAGGCGGGAGAGCAGCCCGCGACCGCAAGCGCGCACGTGCCCACCCCGGCCAGGAAAACGGCTGGCTTCTTCATGGATTGCACTCCCATACGTTCGACGCGGATACGGGGCGACATCGCGATGTGTCGCTGCTTCCAACATACCGCAGCGGCCACCCAAAATGCGGCAATCGTGCAGGCATGCGACGGGGCCCGGGAGCGCTCACAGTGAGCATTCCCGGGCCCCGGCCTCGTGAATCGAGAATCAGCAAATCACCGATTCAGAAGAGACGCACATCAGTGCACCCAGACCCCGTTCGCGTCGAACACGTAGGTGCGTCCGTTGATCACGTGAGTGCCGGTGAACATTGCCCCATCGGGTCCCAGGTAGTACCAGGTACCGTCGAGGTTCAACCATCCGGTGTGCATCGCGCCCGAATCCTTCAGGTAGTACCAGGAGCCGCCATCGCGCACCCATCCGGTGGCCATCGCGCCACTACCGGTGAGGTAGTACCAGGAGCCACCGTCGGCGACCCACCCGGTCTTCATGACCTTCGTGGCCGGATCCAGGTAGTACCAGTAAGCACCGCCGAAGCTCTCGTCGAACACCCAGCCGCCAACCAGGGCGCCCTCGGAATTTGCGTACACCCACGCACCGTCATCGCGCCGGAGCCAGCCGGTCATCATGTACCCGTCGGAGTCGAAACGGTAGTCCCTGCCGCCAATCGTGAACCAGCCGTTCTTGAGGTACTCCTTCCCATTCGCGCACTGGTACCACCAGCCAAACAAGTCCTTCGCCCAGTGGCCACCGTCAGCCGTGACGCACACGCCCGGGTTATCCGACGGCAGGTCAAGGGTCGCGGCCTTGGAGTGGTTGAGGCCGTAATCCCACGCGAGCACGTATGGGTGGGCGATGACCTCGCCGGAGCCACCCTGATCGGCCCACCCCTGCGAGATGGCCGACATGGGGACCTCGACGTGGTACGTGTAGGTCCCGTCAGCCCCGACCGTTCCTTCGTTGTCCGTGAAGACGTGACGGTAGAACCACAGACCGTCGGCCGGGTCATGCAGGTCGAACGCGGCCAGCGGGGACGCGTCGGTGACGTCAAAGGACACGACCGTGTCAGGACCCTCCCCGCTGTACGTCACTGCGGAGACGACGGGGGCAGTGGTGTCGAGGCGGAACTCGTATGAGATCGACTGCTCGGTCTGCGAGGGACCGTCGTTGTGCGCGGACAGCGTCAGCTTGTACACACCATCGGGCAGGTTCCTGTACTCGGCGTCGCGCAGATCCAGGACCAGCGGCTCTCGTCCTCGCTCGACCCACGTCATCCTTCCAGACGAATCCACCGCGGACTTCCAGTTCTGGTAGCGCGTGAAGGACGCGATCGTCTCTCCTGCAGCGTTCGTGTACGCGGCGTTGATCGTGTGGACGCTGCGCAGCGTGCCCGTGCGCGGCTCCAGGACCGTGGGAGCACCCGAGGCGTCCGAGCGAGAGATGACGTTCTTGCTCGCGTTGGGCAGGCCGATACGATCAGCGTCCTTGACCAGGGGGTTGTATCCCAGCTGCTGGTCAGTGTTGCCGTTGTAGACCCAGGAAGCGAGCGTGTGGGCGCCGTCCTCGGAGGCGAGGGCGTCGAAGATGGGGGCCTTGCCCCAGTTGCCGTAGAATCCCAGGTAGGGCACGGTCAGGTCGGGCTGGGACGCGGTCTTCGAGGTGAAGCGCACGAAGCCGTCGAGGAAGGTGCCGTTGGGCGTGGTCTGCGCGACGGAGGCATCGAAGTCGGCGCCGGGCTTGACGTCCACACCGACCGTGGCCTCGCCGTTCGCGGGAACGGTGACGGTCGCGCCCTCACCGGTGCCGCTCACGGCCGCGCCGGAGTAGGCGATGTCCACGCCCTTGCCTCGCCAATCGGCGGACTTGCCGGTGAAGAACCCACCCTCAACGATCTCCGAGAGGGCCTGCGAGTTCAGCTCGTAGGTCGCCTCGGCACCGGACAGGTTGTGCAGCGTGACGTCGAAGTGCCAGCCGGTCGTGCCGTCCCCCAAGTCGGCCTTGGGTCGGGACTGCTCGGGGGCTCCGACGACGGTCGGGTACACGGACGAGGTCGTGGCAGCCAGGACGTTCGCCAGGCCCGATCCCTGCTTGCGCGGGGAGTACGGGGCGCCAGTGTCCTGGAGGGGGTCGACGACGGGGGTCGCCGTGCCCATGATGAGGTTCTGGACGACGTCAATCTTCTCGCGCGCGCTCATCGAGGCGAACAGCGGATCGTTCTGGACGCGCTGCAGGACGACGGCGCTCACGCCCGCCATCTGCGGGGTCGCCATCGATGTGCCGGACATGAACTCGTAGGTGCCGCCGGGCACGGCCGAGTAGATGTTGCCTCCGGGGGCGCTGACCTCGGGCTTGAGGCGCAGGTCCGGAGTGACGCCCCACGAGGAGAAGCTCGACATGGAGTACTTCGAACTCGGGGCCACGACCTTGCCGGGGGCGACGCTCAGGTGGTGGTCAGCGGCGGCCAGCATGGCCTCGCCGTCGGCCTGCGAGATGAACGCGGCAGGCACGCCGTCCGTCGCCAGGCTCATGACCACGAGCGAGTCACCGGGGACGTTGTTGTACACGATGAAGCCGGCGGGCTTGGAGCCTGCGACATTGTTGAACTTGTCCTGGAAGGTGAGGGTGCCGCGCTTAACCAGCACGATCTTGCCCGCGAGGCCCTCGGGGTACTTGGCCTTGAGCGCGGCGCCATCCTCGGGCGAACCGATGCCGCCGTCGACGTACTCGAAGGGACCGCCGGTCAGGTCGGACAGGTCGGGCATCTTCTGACCGTCGGCACCGCCGGCGCGCTGGTAGGCGATGTCGCGGTCGCCGACGGTGAAGGCGCTGTGCGACAGCGAGTTGTCGACCGAGGCCACGGACACGACGGAGGAGTAGGACGCCGGTTCGCACAGGACGGAGGAGTCGGGGTCCGAGGCGAAGGGCAGGTTCTTGCCGGAGAGGTTGCCGTATCCGGCCGTGTACTCGTTGCCGGCGGCCGCGTTCACGGTGACACCAGCGTCCTGGAGGCTCTTGAACACGGTCGCGTACATGGAGTCGGCCTCGTTATCCATGCCGCCGGTCTGTCCGAGGGACAGGTTCACGACGTCGGGGCGCAGGACGACCATGTCGTCAAGGGCAGCGAGCAGCGCCGAGTCCGGGATGCCGCCGCTGGTACTCTTGGCGACCTTGGCGACGATGATCTGCGCGTCGGGGGCGATGCCGACGATTTCGCCCGCGTTGCCCGCGGTGATGCCGGCGACGTGCGTGCCATGCGATCCGGCTTTGTCGGTCGGCGAGGCGTCCGGGTCGTTATCCGCGTAGTCGTAGGCAAAGGGGAACTTTTCCGACACGTAGCTGCCGGTCTTTCCATCGCCCAGCTGGGGGCTCAGGGCCTCAACCTTGTCCTCGGAAAGCCCGGGGGTCCCGTGCAGGGCACCCGCGAACGCTGGGTGCGTCATGTCCACACCCGTGTCGATGATGGCGACGACCTTGCCATCACCCTTTTGGGTGATCTGGTCGGCGTGCATCATCAGCTGGGCGCTGAGGTTGTCGGGGTTCTGGGTGGAGATGCGCGAGGAGTTCGTCGCGCCCTCTCCGGCGACCTGATCATCGACACCATCGACATGGGTCTCGCGATCGAGGAAGGCGGCCTTGACGCCGCTCACCGCGCGGATCGCGTCGAGGGAGCCGGCGGGGGCGCTGAGCGCGAAGCCCTGCATGGCCTTGTCGTACTCGCGCTGCACCTGGGCGGAAGAGCCGGGGAACGCACCGGCCACGGCCTCGGTGATCGAGGTGAGGGAGGCCGCGCGGTCTGCACCCTCGTCGAGCTGGACGACGATCGTGACGAGGGCGGCGGGGTCGACCTCGTCGTCTGTCGGCACTGAAGCGTCCTGGGTGGTCTGTCCTCTCTTCGAGGTGAGCGCGGTATCGACGTCGCCGACGGGCAGGGACGAGGCCGTGGCGCCTGCGTCGGGTCGGGTGTCTGCCGGGGTTGGCGGGGATGCGAGGGTCGCGGGGCCGGCAACCACCAGAGCGGCGGTGCCAGCCAGCGCGAGGAACGCCGCCGGTTTCTTCGTTGTCATGTGCGTAACTCCAAAATGTGAATGGGGACCTCGAGAGGCACGAAGCGAACGCGCACCTATTGGTCGTTATGTGAGGACAGCGCTGCGACACATCATTGCGCAGCACGTCGGACAGCAGGGCAGTGCGACGACGAACAAGGCCCGGGCCGGGTGAGACGCCCTCCCGGGCCTCGTCGTCGCTGGGCAAGCACTCAGGTCAGCCGACCCACGCGCCGCTCCCGTCAAAGACGTAGGTACGCCCGTTAATCACGTGCGTGCCCGTGACCATCGCACCATCGGGGCCCAGGTAGTACCAGGTGCCACCGACCTTGACCCAGCCCGTCGCCATCTTGCCCGAGTCTGACAGGTAGTACCAGGAGCCACCGTCGCGCACCCAGCCAATCGCCATCACGCCGTTGCCGTGCAGGTAGTACCACGAGCCGCCGTCGGCGAGCCACCCGGTCTTCATGATCTTGGTGGCCGGATCCAGGTAGTACCAGTAGGGGCCACCGTACACGCCGTCGAGGACCCACCCGCCGACGGGAACACCATCGGAATCCACGTACATCCACTCACCGCTGGGGCGCTTGACGAAACCGGTCATCATGTAACCGGAGGGGCTGAACTGGTAGTCCCTGCCTCCGATCGTAAACCAGCCTCCCGAGAGGTACGACCTCCCGTCAGCGCACTCGTACCGCCAGGACCTCGGCCCACTGATCCAGTGGCCGCCCACCGGATCCTTGCACGAGGCCGTCTGGTTGCTGGAGTAGAAGGGCAGGTCGAGGGTCACCGGCTCGGAGTGGTTCAGTCCGTAATCCCACGCGAGGACGTAGGGGTAGGCAGCAGGTGCACCGGAGCCACCCTGATCGTTCCACGCATTGTGGATCTCCGACAGGGAGATCTCCACGTGGTAGCTCCACCTGCCGTCCGGGCCGACGCTGCCCTCATTCTCCGTGAAGACGTGACGGTAGAACCACAGGCCATCGGCGGGATCGTGTAGGTCGATCGCCGCCAGCGGAGAATCGTCGGTCACATCGAAGGACACAACCATGTCGGGCCCGTCTCCGGCGTACGTCACCTCGGAGATGACGGGCGCGGTGGTGTCGAGGCGGAACTTGTAGGAGATCGACTGCTCGGCGCGCGACGGGCCGTCGTTGGACGCGGCAATCCGCAGCGTGTACGTGCCGTCAGGCATGTGCGAGAACTTCTCCGCGTTCGCGTCGAAGACCGTGGACTCGTGGTAGGCCTCGACCCAGGTGTTCTCCTCGGTGCTCGTCTGGTAGAGGGACTTCCAGTTCCGGTGGTTGGTCACCGAAAAGACCGTCTCCCCGGCCTCGTTCGCGTAGGTGCTGGTCAGCGAGTGGACGCTGCGCAGCGTGCCCGTGCGGGGTTCGAGGATCGTCGGTGCGCCCGAGGCCGTGGACCTGGAGATCACGTAGCGCTGCGGGTTGGGGTTTCCGGTGCGGTCGGCCGCCTTGACGACGGGGTTGTAGCCGAGGGAGTCGCCGGTCTTGCCGTTGACGATGGCCGAGGCCCGGGTGTGTGCGCCGCCGTCCGAGGCGAGGGCGTCGAAGATGGGGGCCTTGCCCCAGTCACCGTAAAAGCCCAGGTAGGGCACGGCGAGGTCGGGCTGGGACGCGGTCTTCGACGCGAATCGCACGAAACCGTCGAGGAAGGTGCCGTTGGGCGCATTGTCCGCGACGTAAGAGGCGAACTCGCTGCCGGGCGTGACGTCGATGCCGACGGTCGCCTCACCAGTCGCGGGAACCGTCACAGTCGCGCCCTCAGCCGACGCGGACGCCGCGCCCGAGTACGCGATCTCCACGCCCTTGCCCCGCCAATCGGCGGAATGCTGCGTGAAGAAGCCACCGTCCACGATCTCCGACAGCGCCTGCGAGCTCAGCTCGTAGGTGGCCGGAACACCCGAGAGGTTGTGGAGCGTGACGTCGAAGTGCCAGCCCTTCGTGCCATCCCCCAGGTCCGCCTTGGGCCTGGACTGCTCAGGCGCACCCACAACGGTCGGGTACACGGACGAGGTCGTGGCCGCCAACGCGTCGACGAGGCCCGCACCCTGCTTACGCGGCGAGTACAACGCACCCGTCGTCTGAGCCGCGTCGGTCAGCGGGCGAGCCGTGCCCATGATGAGGTTCTGGACCACGTCCGCCTTCTGGCGCGCACTCATCGACGCAAACAGCGGATCGGACTGGACGCGCTGCAAAACGATCGTACTGACACCCGCCATCTGAGGAGTGGCCATCGACGTACCCGAGGACTGCTCGTACGCACCGTCCGGGATCGACGAGAAAACCTCGCCACCGGGCGCCGCGATCTCGGGCTTGAGGCGCAGGTCCGGGGATACGCCCCACGCGGAGAATTCCGACGCCTCGTAGACGGTGGACTGCGGCAGGACCTGGCCCTCGGCGATCGAGAGCTTGTGCTCGGGCGCGTCGAGCATGGCCTGGCCGTCAGCCTGAGAGATGAACGCGGCGGGCATGTCCTGCGTCGTCAGATTCATGGCGATGAGGGATCCGACCGACACGTTGTTGTAGACGACGATTCCGGCGGGCTTGAGGTCGTAGAGGTTCTCGACCTTCTTCTGGTAGGTCATGTTGCCGCGAGAGACGAGCGCGATCTTTCCGGCGAGGCCGTCCGGGTACTTCGCCTTGAGCGCGGCGGCGTCCTCCTCGGAGGCGAACCCGGCGTCGACGTACTCGTAGGTGCCGGCGGGCAGGTCGGAGAAGAAGGCGACCTTCTCACCGTTCAGGCCGCGAGCGCGCTGGTATCCAATGTCTTTCCCATTGACGGTGAAGGCGTTGCGAAGCAGGGCGTTTTCGACCGAGGCGACGGCAACCACCGAGGAATAGGTGGCCGGCTCGTCCATGACCGAGGAGTCGGGGTCCGAGGCGTAGGGCAGGCCCTTGCCGGAGTTGTTGCCGTACCCGGTGGAGAAGGCGTTGCCCGAGGCCGCGTTGACGGTGATGCCCGCTTCCTGCAGCTTCTTGTACACGGTCGCGTACACCGAGTCGGCCTCACTATCCATGCCGGCCGTCCAGCCGAGCGACAGGTTGATGACGTCGGGATGCAGGACGAGCATGTCGTCGAGGGAGGCGAGCAGCGCCGAGTCCAGCAGTGCGTCGTCCTCGCTGCGCGTCACCTTCGCGACGATCACCTGGGTGTTCGGAGCGGTGCCGACGATCTTGTCGGCGTTACCTGCGGCGATGCCGGCAACGTGCGTCCCGTGGGAAGCATACGGAGTCTTCGCCGGCGACGCGTCGTTGTCGCCGTCCGCATAGTCGTAGGCGAAGGGGAACTTCTGCGAGACGTAGACGCCGGTCTTGCCCTCACCCAGCTGCGAGGTCATCGCGGCAACCTTCTGCGGGGTGAGCGGAGGCGTTCCCGCAAGCTCGCCAGTAAATGCCGGATGCGTCATGTCGACGCCCGTGTCGATGACGGCGATGACCTTTCCTTCGCCCTTCTGAGCGACCTGGTCGATGTGCATCATGAGATGGGCGCTCAGGTTAGCGGGGTCCTGCCCGCCGGTCTGCGAGGACTCGATGCCACCTTCGGCATCGGGCGTGGCCACATCACTGACGCGACCCTCGCGCTCGAGGAACGTGGCGCGTACGCCCGGGGCACGGCGGATCGCGTCGAGCGCACCGACGGGTGCCTTGAGGGCGAAGCCCGACATGACGTTGCCGTACTCGTGCTCCACCTGGGCCTGCGTTCCCGGGTAGAGGGCGGACACGGCCTCGTTGATCTCACTGATCGCACCCTCGCGGGACGCGCCATCCTCGAGCTGGACGATGACACCGACGACGCGCGCCGGGTCCGCCTCTGCGTCGGTCGAGGAGGGCGCGGACTGTCCGCTCTTCGAGGTCAGCGCCGTGTCGATATCGCCCACGGGCAGGGAGGTTGCTGCACCATCGTGCGTTCCGGTGGGCCCCGGGGGCATGGGCGAGGCCAGGGTGGCCGGCCCAGTCACCGCGAGCGCGCACGCGCCGACGAAGGCGAGGAGGGCAGCCGGTTTCTTCGTTGACATAAGCCTTCTCCGATATGTTGGGGACGGAGTGCCAGTGGCACCCGGTACGTCTGCGTACCAGCCGTCTCCTCACAACATACCTCATGTGCCCTACCTGACAATCACCATCTTGCTTACCGATATGTGAAGCGCAGCTGAAGCGTCTAACACGACCGGGCCCGGGAGCACGCTACTGCACTCCCGGACCCGGAGTATTGCCTGGCGGTAGGCGGATATCAGATCACGGCATCCACATACCCGAGGCGTCGAAGGTGTACATACGGCCGTTGATCATCTGCGTGCCGGTCACCATGGCCCCCGAGGGAGACAGGTAGTACCAGGCGCCACCCAGGTTGAGCCAGCCGGTGGCCATCGCGCCCGAGCCGTGCAGGTAGTACCAGGTGCCACCATCCTTCACCCAACCGGTACGCATGGCACCGTCCGAGCCCAGGTAGTACCAGGAGCCACCGATCATCTGCCAACCGCTGAGCATCGCGCCCGAGCCATGCAGGTAGAACCACGTGCCGCCCAGGTTGATCCAGCCGGTGGCCATCGCGCCAGAGCCGTGCAGGTAGTACCA
>CATYYP010000027.1 GCA_958415245.1 Schaalia odontolytica
AGGTGTGGACCCTCATCGACATGTTCCCCGGGCGCCCCGGCATGACCGTCATCGGGGAAAATGGTGGGATCGTCATGCGTGACGGCGTCGAGGTCTCCTCTCATCCGGTGGACACCCCCACGGTGCGCGAGGTCATCCGCCTCGTCCGCGAGGCCACCTCGGGGCCGGACGGGATCGACGGCGGCCTGGTCATGTGCGGCAAGCAATTCGCCTACGTCGAGCGCACCGACGACCGCTTCGTCGACGGCGTTCTGCCCTACTACCACCGCACCAAGCGCGTGGATGATCAGATCGCCATCATCGGCGCCATCGAGGCCGGCGAGATCGACGACGCGATCGTCAAGCTCGCTGTTTTCGTCCTCGGCCCGGTTGAGGCGCTCGCGGAGGCCACCCTGGCCAACTTCGCCGATACCCACCAGTACGCAATTTCCGGCGCGAACTGGGCGGACCTGCAGATCCGAGGCGTCGACAAGGGCAGCGCCGTGCGCGACCTGCAGCGTTTCCTCGGGGTGGATCGTTCCCAGACCGCCGTCTTCGGCGACGCCGGGAATGACCTGTCCATGATGAGCGAGGGGGACCTGTCCTTCGCGATGGCCAACGCCTCCCAAGACGTCGTCGAGGCCGCGCGCTTCGTCGCTCCCTCAAACAACGAGGCCGGGGTTGCGCAGGTGCTGCGCACCCTCCTCGGGTAACGGCCTTACGTGACGCATAGGAGTAGTGAGATGAGTACGCCTTACCCTCAGCAGCCTGAGCAACAGTCTTCGGGACCCTACGCGCCCGCACAGTCCTCGCCTCAGGGATATGCGGCGGTTCCGCAGGGATTCGCTCCGGGTTCTGTGCCCGTCACTCAGAAGGTGAATCGAGCGTCGATCATCTTGGGTGTTGTCGGGTGGGCCCTCATTGGCCTGACGATCCTGGCCATGTGGCTTGCTATCCGAGCCAGCGCATCCGACCCCGACCCGAGTGGCAAGGAAGCGATCGGATTCTTGCCGCTCTTTGCGCTGATGTTTATTGGCCCGGTGAACCTCGCGGGCGGTGTTATCGGGATTGTTGGCGCAGTGGGGAAGCCGAAGACGCGGAAGCTCAACTGGCTGGGAATCCTCCTGAACGCGAGCCCATACGTCGTCTTCACCGCCTTCATGATCGTTCTGATGCTGTTCATGTAGGTCACTGAAGCGTCGGATGGAGATAGTGATGAAAGGCCACACCGGTCCCGCACCTGTGCCCAACAAGCGAGTGTTGCGAACGATGCGCAGGCTGTCCTTGGCCTGCGCACTCGCGGGACTTGCCGTGATCATCGGGGGTTTCATCGTCCTGTCGACCTCGGTTTTTGACGAGATGAACGCCCGTGCTCACCTCGTCATTCCCGGCGAGTTTGCGGTCATGAGCGACGGCGAGTTTGTCCGTTCCCTCCTGCCTGCAGCCGGCGTGGCGGGGATCGTTCATCTGGTGGGTGTCGTCGCCGGGCTGATGGGACGAACGCGCGCCGAGGATCGGAGGGAGCTCGCGCGCTGCGCGCTCGGAGTGGGTGCGAATGCCTTCTTTCTTGCCTGCGCCTGTATCACCCCCGTCGTTGGCTTGGTCCCCGATCCGCGGGCGCTCGTGCCCCTCCTCGTTGTGTGCGGCGCTGCGGTCCTGTCCATGTGTGTTTCCCTGTTTGAGCGCTTCTTCAGCAGTCCGGGTGCGACATCGGTGGGGCTGGGGGTCGCAGGCTTGCTGACGATGGGTGAAGCGTTGCTCATCGGTCTGTTCGCGGTCCTCAAGGATTTCGCTACGACATCGGAGGATCCGTTCTTACCTGGTCTCACTGTCGTCATTGTCTGCCTCTACGCGGGCGTCCCGGTGGGCATCGCCCAGCTGACGGGCTTGATCAAGGGAATACGGGCGCGTCGGCACGCCGACAGCGAGGCCGAGCGGGCGCTTGCCGGGCGAGGAATAGTCCTGAACGTGCCCCTGTGCTGGTGCGTGCTTTTCCTCCCCCTGGTGGTTCTTGCCGCAATCTCGTAGAGCGCTATCCCCAGCTCGTTCCTCCTTGCGTTAACACCCTCTCTCCATTAATCTCAATTCTTGAAATACTTTTGGAGGGAGGGGGCATGGAGGCTCCGGATCGTGAACGCGGTGGGGCACAGCCGTATCCCGGCACGCCCCGCAGAAGGTGGACGTCCCTCAGATGTGGTGTCGGTGCCTGGATTGTCACCGCGATCTCCATCACCGCTGTGATCATCGTTGAGATAGTCGTCCTGCTCCGCTCAGACTTCCATCAGGTTGACGGCATCGTCTACAACCGTGTCATTGCGATGATCGGCGGCGGCCTCACCACTTGTCTGAGTCTCACCGGCCTCGTCATCGCCAGGGCAGAGCTGGGTGAATCAGATGTGTCGAGCAGACAGCGCAGCGCGAGCCTGTGCGGAGTGGTCCTGTGCTTGAGTCCCGTCCTCGTTATTGTCTGGGCCTACAGCGTGCTGGGAGCAGGCGTCGCCGAGTGGCTATTCGGATGGAAATAACACCTTTCCGCGGCGAAGGAGGCGACCGATGAGTGCGTCGAATGATGTTCCTGCGCAGGGTGCCACAGCGCAGCCTGTGACCTACCCACAGTTTGTGGCCGGTGTCGCTCCCGACAGCGATGTTCATCAAGCACGTCCGCCCGTGCGTAGGCGCGTTACGTGGGTGCTGTCGCTGGTGGCTGGCCTCGGTGGTTGGGTCGTGATCCTCTTGAGCATTGTCCTCACGGTCATCTATTGCATCGAAATGGCAAACGCGGACGAGATGGTGCGCAAATATGGAATCGGCAGCGGCTTGATCTGGATATTCGCCCTGTTAGCCCTTTTCATCATCAATGTCCTCGGGGGAATCTTCGGTCTCATCGAGTTGTTGCGGTGCAACAACGTTAAGGAAGTGAGACGAGCGCTCTACGTCCTCCTGCTCAACGTGTTGCCGTGGATCATCCTCGGGGTGCTGTACTGGGTGTACGTGCGTGACTGAGAGAGGCTCCGCAGCCTCGCCGCCCGTGCGCACGCGAAGCACGTGGACTCTCTCCATGGTGTGCGGCGTTGGCGGCTGGCTTTTGATCGCCGGTACGATCGTCTTGGGTGTCTGCAACACCTTCATGGCCGCGAATGACGATGACGCTGTGCTGCGAGAATACGGTTTCGGCTATGCCATCGTCCTCATGCTTCTCCTGGTCTTCGTCATCAACGTCATCGGTGCCCTCATCGGTTTCATCGACCTCCTCCGGTATCGCACCCGCAGAGACGTCATGCAGAGCTGCCTCGCTCTCTTCCTCAATCTGTTGCCGTGGATGATCGTCGGCGCCTGGGCGTGGTTGGTAGTCTCGTGACGTGAGGAGGCCTCGAGCCTCGTCGGCCTCGTCATCGAGAGCCTGATACCGCCTGGGGAAGTTTCGCTGCCCCCTGGTTTAGGATGGTCATTGTCGCCCGCGTGGACGCGACGATCAACGTAGGAAGGACCGATGATGACAATGCCTCATTCTCCTGGTTCCGGGATGCCCTGCAACACCGGAAATACAACGGTCTACCCCGGTGCCATGCCGGGCAATCCCTACGGCGACATGCAGCCGGCACCGCAGGTTGCGGCTCCGCCCAGCCATGGCCTCGTCGTAGCCTCCATATGCCTCGGAGTCATTGGGATCATCCTCTGCGCTGGTGGGCTGTTCTTTGGAGCCTATACCTCGTTCGACGTGCACGACTCCTTTGAGAGGGCTATTGCTCCGCTCAACTTCATTCTCGTCGTCGCGATGGTCTATATCCTGGGTGGGATTATGAACATTATCGGCCTTGTCCTTGGCACGGCCGGGCGCAAGCGGGCGCAGGATCCGCGTCACGCGAAGGCGTGCATGGTGGGGATTTGGCTGAATGCAGCCCCGATGATTCTGTTTCTGGTTGCCGAGATCCTGGGCGTCCTCTGGATGATGGGGCCTAGCTTATAGCGGATGCCTCTGTCCCATTACCCTCGACGAATGAAGGACTACCTGTGACGACTCCATATTCGACCGGTTCCGGCTTGAACGGGTATCCGGCCCAGGCTCCCCAGCAGCCCGCCGCTCCTGGAAGCAGCCGAGGCAAAGCCTTAGGGGCAGCGTGTCGCGGATTCGGTATCACCGGACTCGTTGTCTTTGCGCTGGTCATCCTCGGGACGCTGGTGTACGTGCTGATTCCGAGGGGTGAGCACGGGCTGGACCTGGCTCCGATCGCCTTCATCTTCACGGCCGGATTCTTCTCCATCCCCGTCATCGCGGTGAACATTATTGGCCTGGTTCTCGGCTTTGTTGCGCTCAAGCAGACGAAGAACCCCTCCGAGCGCGGCTACATCGCCCGAGGCCTGCTCATGAATGCTGCGCCGCTCGCGGTTGTTGGCCTCGTCGTTCTTCTGATCCTCTTGATCTACGGGTTCTTCTACCTCATCGCGTTGCTTTAGGAGCTCCCGGACCCGACGACCTCTGCTCCCACACCATCAACCTCCCAAGGAACACCAGTGACCACTCCAATTCCCCAGGCCCCGGACCCGAATACTTCCCCCGGATACGGCGGCCAGCAAGTGCCCAATCCTCCACAGGCCGAGGGCCTGCCGCAGGAAGCCATGCAGCCCGCAATGCAGCAGAATTGGGGGCAGATGCCCGTCGATCCGGGAATGCAAGCGGGATTCCCGCAGGCTGGGCCGGTGGCCTATGGGCCTGCGGTGCCCGCGCGGCGTCGTAGGTCGTACGCGCTGGCGGTTATTTTGTTTGGAATTGGCTTGCTGCTTACGATTTTGCCCTTCATAGCCACGCTATTCCTTGGCCGTGCTACCAACGGCTTCCAACACAATAGCGATACTCTATTTTCGTTCTTAGGGCAGTTGTTCTACGCCCTGCCCATCGGCATGATCCTGATCCTGGTCTCTGGCATCGTGGCAATCTTGGTTGCTGTGATGAACTCTTCGTCGAAGAGCTGATCCCGAGACACGAAAGACCCCCGCGTCGAACCGCCAAACGACGGCGACGCGGGGTCTTTTCTGTCCTACTTGGCGTGGTAGCGGGGGCTGGTGCCCAGGTGGATTGGTACGCCGGCGTCGGTGTTGCTGATGACGCTTTCGTCGGCTCCGCGGTAGGTGTACGAGTCGTCGAAGGCGATGTCGCGGGGGTTCACGACGCCGTCGATGTATTGGCGTACTTCCTCAGTGGTGGGGCCCTTGCGTCGAGCTGGGTCCATGAGCGGGTTTTCATCCGGGTACTGCGAGGGGTCGGTGTTGATCATGGCACCGGGATCAACGGCTCCGTATCCGATGTAGGTGTTCCATCCGCTCTGATCGGTCCGAGCTGTCTTGGTGAGTAGTTGGAGGAGTTGGTTGCTGGTGGCGCTGGGCCACTTCTGCTTGGCCAGGGCAAGAAAACCAGCAACGAGGGGAACGGAGTTTGAAGTTCCGTCTGTAAATCCTTTATTCCCGCTCTCGTAGTTGTGTAAAACGATGGGGCCGCCTACCGCTGCGACGGTGGTGCCTTGTCCCCACGAAGAGTAGGAGGCTACCTTGCCGGTGGTGTCGATGGCGCTGACACCTACGACGCCAGACCACTTCGAATAGGTGTCGAGTGTTTCGTCTTTCGCGTCGTTACCCATGGGCGACACGATGATGACGCCTTGGGCGTTGGCTCGGGCGATCGCCCACTTCGTCGCCTCGTCAGTTCCTTCATCGGACGAAGGGATACTGATGATCTGAGCGCCGTCGCTGATAGCGCGATTGATCAGCGAGGCGGGATCTTCGGCCCCAGTTCCATTGTGGCTGTTGCAGTCATTACCCGCCCTGTCATCTTGTGAAACGAAGGTAGTCCGGTATGACAGGAGCGTGGCGTCGGGGGCTACTCCGTAGGCCTTGGAGACCAGGAGTGAGGCCATGGAAGTACTGTGGCTCTTGGTGAAAGTCCCGGAAATGACGGTGCAGGGGCTTTTGTCGATGATGGTGGCGCCGGCCAGCTCGGGGGCGGTGGTGTCGACCTCGCCGTCGATGAGCGCAATGGTGACGCCCTTACCGGTGTAGCCCTTGGTTCGAGCCTGATCGAGGTGGTAGTAGGCGAAGTAGGACTGGTCGGCTGCCGTGATGGGGTCGGCGGCGTGAGCGGGAGCGGCGGGCAGGGCGATGGCCCCGGCCGCCAGGGCCAGGGTCATCGCGCACACGCCCGATGCACGCAGGCGCCGCGTGCGCCCCGGCGAGACTTGACAGTCGTGAGCGTTCACCATTGGCGGGGATCCCATCAGTCCTCCTTCGGGGAGGCGGGCTTCAGGTCCTTGTCCGATCCGTAGGTCTGCGACATGGGGTTGACGTAGCCTGGGGGCAGCGCATCGTCCTCGTCGTCCTCGAACTTGAAAGCCGTGTACTTGCGTCGACGCCCCTTCTTGTCGTCCTTGCCGCCACCGGCGCCCGCGCCGGCTCCGGCGCCCATGAAGCCGCCCATGCCGGGCCGACCGGCTGCGCCGGCACCGCCAGCGGTGCCGCTGCCCGTCTTTCCGGCAGCGCCAGCTGCTCCGCCCGCGCCGTTCGTGCCCGTCAAGCCGGTCGTCCCGCCCGACGCGCTTGCGCCAGCAGGCGGTGTGTAGGAGCCAAAGCCCTTGCCGGAGTATGAACCCGCGCGCAGGGCCGATGCGCCGCTGCCGCTCAGGCCGCCGCCACCGACACCGCCGCGTCCACCGGCACCGATACCCCCGATACCGGAGCGGCCTGAAGAGCCCAAGCCGCCCATGCCGCTGCGGCCCAGGGAACCTGAAGCGCCGCCGAAGGCCCCTGCTCCCCCGCTACCGAGGCGTGAGGCGCCTCGCGCGCCGAGTGCCGCCGCGCCTAGCGCGCCCGCACCCAGGACGCCTGCACCTGCGCCAGCGAGTCCAGCGTGGCTGAGATGTCCGGACGAGTTGAAGCGCGTCGACGGCCCGCCGTTGATGCGCCACAGGGGGTGGTCGCGGTCGGTCGGAGGAGCGGGAGTGTAGCCGTCGACGGCTCCGTTGGCGTAGCGTTGGCCGCCGATGCGGGTGTGCATCAGGTCGATGCCCATGAGGTCCTGTGGGTCCGTGATGGGTTTGCTGCGACTGCCCAGCTCGCCTTCCTTGGTGAATTTGTCGGCGATGCGCTGGGACTGCATCTTGCGCAGTCGCTCCGCGTCCGCGCCTTCCGCGCTGGGGTCGTCGAAGCCGCCCGGGTAAAGGCCGGAATTAGCACCGCGCAGGTCCGAACGCCCGTAGCCGCTGCCTCGATCCCCCGGGTACACGCCGGGATCATCCGGGGATACCGACTTGTTACCGTTCTCGAGTTCCTTGGCAACCCAGGGAGCGGAAACGGAGGGATAGTCTGTGATTCCGCGAGTCTTGTCCTTCCGGGACTTCGTTTGCTTTGAGCGCACATCGCGGGCGTGGTTCGCCAACTCGCGCATGGAGTCGTTCAGGCGCCGAAGGATGTCCGCCGAGTTGGCCTCGCGCTGCGCGTTGGCCTGAGCGGCGACGGCATCGTAGACGGCCGCGCCGGTGGAGGCTACGGCGTTGATGCCGACCCCGAAAATACCCAAGCTCTGCGCAACGGGGATCGTCACCTCGGCCATGTCACGCAAGGCGTCGAGCCTGGAGTCGACCAGCACGGGGGATAGCATCTCTGCCTCTTCGCGGGCATGCTGCATGACCCGACGCATCTCCACCTCGACCTGAGCGGTCGCGAGGTAGGAACTACGCCAGTCCTGCAAGCGTTGCTCAGCGTCCGCGAGCCACTTGTCGATGGCGGTGCCCGTCTGGCCTTGGAAACCCTGGTATACGCGGTAGTGTCGCAAGCGTCGCTCGGCCTCGTTAATGGCATCCATCGTGGTGCGGTGTTTGAGATCGAGATTCGCGAGAGACTCGTTTGCCTTTGCGTCCTCCACGAATTGCATGAGGCGCTCGTACATCGGACTCTTAACCACTGCAGTATCCTTCCCTATCCTCAGAAGTCGGAACTGCCGCCGACAACAGGATTGTTACTATCCTGTGAACCTGTCGAGTACGTTGATGACGAAGGCGTCGTGGAAGCGGTATTGAGCGTTCCCGCAGCCTGATGGACCGGAACACCGAGCGAGGAGACGAGAGAAGCGAGGAAAGGAATGGAAGCCATGTTGGCTTCTTCGCCCTTAAATTTGCGCATGACCTCGTCTTCTGTCTTCTTGAAGTCGTCCTCGCTTTCGACAACCTTCCTGTCGAAATCACGGAGCTTATCGCCCTCGGATGCGAAACCCTCCCGAGCGGTGTTGTAGGCATCCTGCAGTGCCTGCCGAGCGGCCTCAACGCCAGACTCACTGCCCCATACGTCGGCGACCTGAGCGTCCGCAAACTCCCGAGCGGCCTGAGCAGCCGTGTCGAAAGACTCCGCTCCAAGGGCTCCATCCTGGCGCGTCTGATCATGATTCTGGGAGCTGAAGCTCACGTCGCTCACGACAACCTCCGGGCGTAACAAGCGCAGGCGTGGCCTGCAGACGTCAATGAGATGATGTTCATCATATGACCATCCGGCAAAGCGCGCAAAAATGCGGAGTAAGTGTCGACCATGACGAGGAGAAAGTGCTCCGACGTTACGGCTTGCGCAAACGATGTTTGGTGGCGATGAGTTGGGGGCCGCAGCGCAGCGCGCCGCGGCCCCCCGAAGCAAAAACCTCTCAGAAGGTTAAATTCACTCGCCCGCCTCGAAGGTGGCCTTCTCAGCCTCGGTGTCCGGCACGAAAGAATCCGTGTCCAGATCCGCCCAGTACTCCTCGGCCCACGGATCCTCGATCGGCTGCGAACGCTTCCACAGGATGTAGCCCGCGCCGGCGACGGCACCCACCAGGGCCGTCAGGCCGAAGGCGCGGAGCGCGCGGCACTTGCGGCGCTTACGCGTGGGGGTGGTGAGGGCGACAGCCGACGCCTCGGAAGCGCGACGAGCGCGCTCCGACAGCGAACCGCGAGCCGACAGTGCGGCGCCCGCCTGGTTGACGGCGAGGGAAGCGCGCGGCAGGTAGTCGTCCACGAGGTGCTCGCGAGCGTTCTCGATCGCGGGGCCGGCCTGCGCGGCAGCAGCCTGCGCACGAGCGGCGGCGTTCTCGATCGCGGGGGTCGCGTGCTCGATCGCGGAATTCAGCGCGGCCTGGGCGCGAGGCGCGGCCCAGTCGACGCCCTGGCCAGCCAGATCGGCAGCCCGCACGGCAACCTTGCCGGCGTAAATGGCAGCGGCGTCGCGAAGCTGCTGAGACGATGCGCGCAGCTTCTCTGCATCGAAAGTCGGCGAAGTAACCATGATGTCTCCGATTCTGTCCACAATAAACAGGGGCGCGGACGCGCCACTCACTCCTATTGTGCAACAACGGGCTGTGATCTGCAGCCCACCGGCTCGCGTGAGGTGCGTGACGGACAGGAAACACCCAGGAAAAGATGCGACCATTACAGTCATGAAAGCTATTCTTCACACCTCCGCCGGCGACATCACCGTCGAACTGTTCCCCAACCACGCCCCCAACACGGTCAACAACTTCGTGACCCTGGCCAAGGGCGAGCGCGAATGGGTCGACCCCGTGACCGGCCAGAAGACCTCCCGTCCCCTCTACGACGGCACCATCTTCCACCGCGTCATCCCCGGCTTCATGATCCAGGGCGGCGATCCCCTCGGCACCGGCACCGGCGGCCCCGGCTACCAGTTCAACGACGAGATCCACCCCGAGCTGAACTTCAACGATCCTTACCTGCTCGCCATGGCCAACGCCGGCAAGCGCATGGGCAAGGGCACCAACGGCTCCCAGTTCTTCATCACCGTGGCCCCCACCCCGTGGCTGCTCGGCAACCACACCATCTTCGGTAAGGTCACCGACGAGGAGTCCAAGCGCGTCGTCGACGCCATCGCCACCACCCCCACGGGCGCACAGGACCGCCCCGTGACGGAGCAGGTCATCAACTCCATCGAGATCGTCGACTGACCCTCTCCCCTCATCATCGACGAGGCCGGGGCCGCCCCCGCTGCTGCGTGCAGTGACCGGGATGGTACGCCCCGGCCTCGTCCCTTACCCGCCTGCCGAAAGGGAAGCTATGAGCATTCCGAGCTACGGCCAGCGCTCTGACCCGCGCGCCGCCCCCGACTGCCCGCGCCACCCGGGTGTGCGCAGCGTCGACTACTGCAAGCGCTGCAACCGGCCCATGTGCGTGGACTGCGCGATCCCCACCGAGGTCCGCTCGATCTGCGTGGACTGCACGTCCTCGAAGAAGCGGTGGATGGGCTCCGCCTCGCGCGCGGCCGCCGCCGGCACGCCGGTCGTCACCTACGCGATGATGGCGATCTGCGTCCTCATGTACGCGGTGACCTTCCTCGTGCCGTCGACGAAGCTCAGCCTGGCGCTCGTGCCCGCGTGGCTGATGGCGCACCCGTGGACGGTCATCACCGGCGCGTTCCTGCACGGGGGCATCATGCATATCCTGTTCAACATGCTCTCCCTGTACTGGGTGGGGCGTGCGATCGAACCGGTCCTGGGCCGGTGGCGCTTCCTCACGCTTTACCTGGTGAGTGCGCTGGGCGGCTCGGCCTTCATTCTTGCCTGGTGTCTCATCCAGCCCTCGGAGATCTTCGTGAGCACCGTGGGCGCGTCGGGCGCAGTCTTCGGCCTGTTCGGCGCCGTGTTCGTCCTCCAGCGCCTGGGCGGCTCAGATACGACCGCGATCCTGACGCTGCTCGGCATCAACCTCGTCTACGGCTTCATGGTCAGTGGTATCTCCTGGCAGGGGCACATCGGCGGGGCGATCGCCGGCGTGGGTGCCACGTGGGTCCTGGTGCGCATGGCCCGCCCGCGTCCGGGCGTTACGCAGGTGTATCAGAACCGGCGCGAAGCGGTCGTCGCACTCGGAATGATCGCCGGCATGCTCGTGCTCAACGCCCTCGCGTTCCGCGTCCTGTACGAGGTCTACGGCGCGTGAGTGGTCCACGGTCGACAGGCGCATGGCATCTAAGGATGACCTAATATAGGAAGGGTCCGGCAAATAGTGCCGGGCCCTTCCTCATGCGCCCACAGGAGAGACCATGACCAGCCCCTGGGACCTGTACGACCAGCTCATCGACGAGATTCCCGCCGACATCACCGTCACCCAGATCCTCACCGACGGCAAATGGCGCCGCGTCGCCTCCAGCGAAGATGGCGTCGGCATGGCCTTCGGCATGAATGTCCAGTCGCGCCCGCGCGCCACCGAGGACCCCTCCGACCTCGTCGGCCGTCCCCTGCGCGACGTCGCCGCCCTCGCCAAGTCCTGGAACTTCGAGGATGCCGGCATCGGCATGGCCGCCGTCAACGCCTACCACTCCCACCCCGTCCGCGCCCTCGCCCACGGATTTACCCCCTGCAAGGAAAATAACTGGGCGCGCACCTTCCACCCCTACGCGCCCCTCGTCGCCGGCAAGCGTGTCGCCGTCATCGGACACTTCCCCTTCGCGGCCGCCGCTATGCCCGACGCCGCGC
The DNA here is from genome assembly GCA_958415245.1 of Schaalia odontolytica. Classification (GTDB taxonomy): domain Bacteria; phylum Actinomycetota; class Actinomycetes; order Actinomycetales; family Actinomycetaceae; genus Pauljensenia; species Pauljensenia odontolytica_D. Next base: position 11,468 of record CATYYP010000027.1, read on the forward strand.
AGCTCACCATCCTCGAACGCAA
>CATYYP010000028.1 GCA_958415245.1 Schaalia odontolytica
GCTCAGAGTGCAGCGTGAGAGTCACGGTCGACTTGGGCGCGAAGCCCGTGCCCTTGACAGTGACGGTCTTGCCGGCCTCGACGGTCGACGGCTCGACGGTGACCGCGGGGGTCGAGAACTTCTCGGCTGTGACGGTGACCGACTTGACGGTCGTGTCCTTGCCGAAGCCCTTCAGCACGTACGCCGGGTTGTCGTACTCGAGGGTGGCGCGAGCGGTCTGGTTCGGGCCGATCGTGAAGGGGCCGACGCCCGCCTTCAGGTCAGCGACGGTCAGGCCCTTGATGGTCTGGCCCGCGACGGTGACCTTGTACTTCGCGTAGGAGTCCGTGAAGCCCTCGGTGTCGAAGGAGACGGTCACGCCCGAGGCGACCTGGTCGCCCGAGGTGATGGAGGCCGTGAAGCTGGTCTCACCGGTCTTGGGGGTGGGGGCCTTGAACTTTTCGAGGCTGGAGGCGGGGATCGTGGTCGCCTCGGTGCCGATGGTGGTCAGGCCGGTGGGCACGTAGTTGGGCGTGCCGTTCGTGGTGACCGTGACGACGGGGAGGATCTCGTCGGGCTGCGCGGGCAGCGTGATGACGAGGTCGTTGCCCTCGACCTTGTAGGTCAGAGCCGCGTCGGAGCCGTCCAGCTTCACCGAGGAGATGTCGTTGGCGCCGGCGCCGCGCAGCGTAATCATGCCGTCGGCGGGCCACTTCTCGATGCCCAGGTAGATGTGGGAGTCATCGACCATGGTCTTGCCCCAGGTCTCGATGGGGAAGTGGGTCGGGCGCGAGTTGTTGAGGACGCCGGGGTGTGCGCGGTTCCAGTCGCCGATGCCCTTGAGGACGGAGGCGTCCCACGGGTCGTACGAGCCGTCGAACTTCGGGCCGACGTTGAAGAGGAACTGGCCGCCCAGGGCCACGGTCGAGAACATGTTGCCCACGATCTCGGTGGTCTTGGTGCGGGCACCGCCCGGGGCCTTACGCAACGCCGTCGTGTTGTCGACGTCGATCATGTGGTCCCAGTCTTCCTCGGAGTAGTCCGGGTAGCCGGTGTCCTTGAACTTGGGAGCAGCGTCGTCCCAGTTCGCGTAGCCCCAGGTCTTGTGGAAGATCGAGACGGCCGACTCCCAGGGACCCTGGGTCTGCTCGGACTGCATCTCGTTGTCCCAGCCGACCTCGAAGTCCGCGCGGTCGTTGCCCACGCGGGAGTTGATCATGATGTTCGGCTGGAGCTCGTGCGCCCACTGGCGCAGCTGGTCGGACTGCTCGGGGTTCGGCTTGCCCATGTCGTACCAGAGCTCGGCGATCTCGCCGTACTTGCCGCCGAGGAGTTCCTTGAGCTGCTCATGGATGTAGTCCATGTAGCCCTCTTCGTTCAGCGTGTTGTCGTTACGCCACGGGTTCTCGGGCTGCTTCTCCCAGTCGATGTTGGAGAAGTAGAGGCCGAACTTGATGCCGACCTGCTTGCAGGCCTGCGACAGCTCGAGGAGCGGGTCGCGGTGCGAGGGCGACTGCTTCGTGAAGTTGTAGTCGGTTGTGGCCGTGTCCCACATGGCGAAGCCGTCGTGGTGCTTGGAGGTGATGAGCAGCATCTTCATGCCGCTGTCCTTGGCCTGCTGACACCACGCGGTCGCGTCGAAGTTGGGGGCCTCGAAGGTCTGGGCGGTGGCCAGGTACTCCTCGCGCGGGATGCCCTGCAGCGGGATACGGGAATCCCAGGTCTGCTGGTGGCCCCATGCCTTGATCTGCTCGGGGTAGCCCACTTCCTGCTTCTGGCCCTTGTACCAGCCTGCGTAGGAGGAGTAGACGCCCCAGTGGATGAACATGGCGTACTTCATGTCCTGCCACTCGGATACCTTCGCCTCGCTCGAGGCGGCGACGGCTGCGGGGATCGCGTAGCGCGCGTCGTAGGTGGCCTGGGGGGCGGGGGTGCCGGACTGGGCACCGTCGGCTGCTGGCGTGTCGGCCAAGGTGGGACCTGCCATTCCTAGTGTCAGTAGGCCGGCGAGGAGGCCGCCAGCCAGTCGGTTCGTGATGCGCATCAAGTCTCCATTGATTGACGGGACTCTCGGTCGTTGAGAGCGTTACTAGTTTGCCAGAGGAGGGGTGTAGTACGCCACTTTCGAATTTTGCAAAAACTTACGACAAGCTTTCGTTCGACTTACGACCGTTTGACACTATGGAACTTTTGGTAGAGCTGGGCCATGTTTTACCTAGCCATGTCAGATGGAATAAAACCGAGAAAAGAAAGTTGAGTACATCAGACTCAGGTTTTCAGTAGCTCAAGCTTGCGGGCGTCGACGATGGAATAAAAGTCGATCCCGCAAAGTTGAGTGAATCAGACTCAGGTTTGAGAGCTACGGGTTGCGGAATAAAAACCCTGCTCCTAAAGTTGAGTACAACAGACTCAAGGATGTGTCGGGACCTTCCCGGCACCACATAGACCACACAGACCAACGCAAGCCGCTCCGGAAGCGGAGACGGCCTAGCGAATGAAAGGACAACAACCATGGCACGTGCAGTCGGTATCGACCTCGGCACCACCAACTCCGCTATCGCCGTCCTCGAAGGTGGCGAGCCCACCATCATCCCGAACGCTGAAGGCGCTCGTACGACCCCCTCGGTCGTCGCCTTCTCCAAGACCGGCGAGGTCCTGGTTGGCGAGATCGCCAAGCGTCAGGCGGTCACCAACGTTGACCGCACCATCTCCTCCGTCAAGCGCCACATGGGCACCGACTGGACCACGGAGATCGACGGCAAGAAGTACACCGCGCAGGAAATCTCCGCGCGTATCCTCCAGAAGCTGAAGAGGGACGCCGAGGCCTACCTGGGTGAGCCCGTCACCGAGGCCGTCATTACGGTTCCCGCCTACTTCAACGACGCGCAGCGTCAGGCCACCAAGGACGCCGGACAGATCGCCGGCCTCAAGGTCGAGCGCATCGTCAACGAGCCCACCGCCGCGGCTCTGGCCTACGGCCTCGAAAAGGGCAAGGAAGACGAGCTCATCCTGGTCTTCGACCTCGGTGGCGGCACGTTCGACGTGTCCCTCCTCGAGGTGGGCAAGGATGACGACGGCTTCTCCACCATTCAGGTGCGCGCCACCTCCGGTGACAACCACCTGGGCGGCGACGACTGGGATCAGCGCATCGTCAACTGGCTGATCGACCAGGTCAAGGCCAAGACTGGCGCCGACCTGTCCAAGGACGCGGTCGCTCTCCAGCGCCTGAAGGAAGCTGCCGAGCAGGCGAAGAAGGAGCTGTCCTCTGCGACCTCCACGAACATCTCGCTGCAGTACCTGTCCATGACCGCCGATGGCCCCATCCACCTGGATGAGACCCTCACGCGAGCCAAGTTCGAGGAACTGACCGCGGACCTGCTCGAGCGCACCAAGAAGCCCTTCCGTGACGTCATGGCCGAGGCCGGCGTGACCGTCTCCGAGATCGACCACGTCGTTCTCGTTGGTGGTTCCACCCGTATGCCCGCCGTCACGGAGGTCGTCAAGGAGCTGACCGGCGGCCGCGAGCCCAACAAGGGCGTCAACCCCGATGAGGTCGTCGCCGTGGGCGCCGCCCTGCAGGCCGGCGTCATCCAGGGTGACCGCAAGGACGTCCTGCTCATCGACGTGACCCCCCTGTCGCTCGGCATCGAGACCAAGGGCGGCGTCATGACCAAGCTCATCGATCGCAACACCGCGATCCCGACCAAGGCCTCGGAGATCTTCTCCACCGCCGAGGATGGACAGCCCTCCGTGCTCATCCAGGTCTACCAGGGTGAGCGTGAGTTCGCCCGTGACAACAAGCTGCTCGGCACCTTCGAGCTGTCCGGCATCGCCCCGGCTCCCCGTGGCGTGCCGCAGATTGAGGTCACCTTCGACATCGATGCGAACGGTATCGTTCACGTCTCCGCGAAGGACCGTGGCACCGGCAAGGAGCAGTCGGTGACGATCACCGGCGGTTCCTCCCTGCCCAAGGAGGACATCGACCGCATGGTGCGCGAGGCCGAGGAGCACGCCGCCGAGGACAAGAAGCGCCGCGAAGAGGCCGACGTCCGCAACCAGGCTGAGCAGGCCGTCTACTCGACGGAGAAGCTGCTCAAGGATGAGGCCGACAAGATCTCCGAGGAGACCCGCGAGGCCGTCCAGAAGGATGTCGACGCCGTCAAGGAAGCCCTCAAGGGTGACGACATCGAGGCTGTGAAGACCGCGATGGCGACCCTGTCCGAGTCCGGCATGAAGATCGGTCAGGAGATCTACGCCAAGCAGCAGGCCGACGAGGCCGCGGCGCAGTCCGCTCCTGCCCAGGACGATGTCGTGGACGCCGAGATTGTTGACGAGGACGACAAGTGAGCAGCGAGGAAACCAACGGTTTCTCGGCGCCCAACGAAGACGCCAACGTCGCCGGGGCCGACTCCTTCGAGTCGGCCCCGGCCGGCCAGGCGGCCGATGGCGCGGCATCCGAGAAGCCGATTGACGATATGAGCGCGTTTGAGGAGCAGGTCGAGGACTCTGACCTCGCCAAGGCCCTCGAGCGCATCGCAGCCATCGAAGATCAGCTCGCCCGCGCCAACGCGGAGCTGTACAACCAGGGCCAGGAGTACGCCAACTACGTGCGTCGCTCCAAGGAGGCCATCCCCGGTCACAAGACCGCCGGCCAGGACGAGGTCATCGAGTCGCTCATCAGCGTTCTCGACGACATCGCCGCCGCTCGTGCGCACGGTGACCTGGAGGACGGCCCCTTCGCGTCGATCGCCACGAAGCTCGAGGAGACGCTCAAGACGCGTTTCGAGCTGGAGCGCTACGGCGCCGAGGGCGACGACTTCGATCCGGCCCTGCATGACGCCCTGATGGCGACGACCAGCGCGGACGTCGATCATCCCGTCATCGGGCAGGTCCTCACCAGTGGCTACCGCCGCGGAGACCGCGTGGTGCGCGCCGCGAAGGTGCTGGTGAACAACCCTGAATAACAGCAACAACACGCTCGTGACTGAAAGTGAGGTGAAACGCGCGTGAGTGAACAAGAATGGTTCTCCAAGGATTTCTACAAGGTCCTGGGAGTCGACAAAAAGGCGGATAAGAAGGCCATTACGAAGGCCTACCGCAAGCTGGCGCGTCAGTGGCACCCGGATCAGAACCCGGGCGACAAGGCGGCCGAAGCCAAGTTCAAGGAAATTGGCGAGGCTTACGCGGTCCTGTCCAATGACGAGGATCGCAAGCGCTACGACGCGATTCGCGCGATGGCCGGTGGTGGAGCTCGATTCTCTGCCGGATCCGGCGGCGCCGGTGGCTTCGAAGACCTCTTCGGCGGATTCAGCGGCGGCGGTTTTGGGGGCGGCGGCCACAACGTGCGCTTCCAGACCTCCGGTATGCCTGGCGGTGGGGCTGGCTTCGAGGACATCCTCTCCGGCCTCTTCGGCGGTGGCGGCGGTGCGGGCGCGCGCTTCGGCGGCGACCCCTACGGCTCGCCCTTCGGCGCCGGCGGTCATGCCCAGCAGGCGGCACCCACCCCCGAAAAGGGTGGCACAGTGCGCGCGAAGCTGGCCATCTCATTCCGTCAGGCCCTCAACGGCGCGACGCTGACCATCAAGGTTGGCGGCTCTCCGATCAAAGTCCGCATCCCCGCGGGTATCAAGGACGGTCAGAAGGTGCGCGTCAAGGGCCATGGCAAGCCCGGCGTGCACGGCGGTCCCGCTGGTGACCTCGAGGTCGCCGTGACCGTCAAGCCGCACCCCGTGTACTCGCGCGAAGGAAACGACCTGGTTGTGACACTGCCGGTGACCGTCTCCGAGGCCATCCTCGGCACCGTCGTTGACGTGCCGATGATCGACGGCAACACGGCCACGGTGAAGGTGCCTGCGGGTTCCTCCTCGGGCGCTGAGATCCGCGTGCGCGGCGGGGGAGTGAAGACCTCCAAGGCGACGGGTGACCTGATTGCCCGCGTGGCCATCCAGGTTCCGGACAAGCCGAGCCGCGACCTCAAGAAGCTCGCGAAGGAGATGGCGAAGGCCGAGGGTGACCTCGACGTGCGTGCCTCCCTCGCCGAGGCTTCGGAGGAGTAAGCGATGGCGAGCACTGGAAAGGACGACGCGATTACGTTCGTCATCTCGGTTGCGGCCGAGCTGGCGGGCATGCATCCGCAGACCCTGCGCCAGTACGACCGACTCGGCCTGGTGATCCCCGCCCGCACTAAGGGGCGGGGTCGCCGCTATACGAAGCGGGACGTGCAGCGCCTGCGCGACGTGCAGCGGATGAGCCAGGAAGAGGGTATTAACCTCGCGGGGATTCGACGCATCCTCGAGCTCGAGCGCCGCGTCGAGGCCCTGGAGGAGGAGCGGGACTCCCTGCGCGATGCGGTCACGGCTGCTGAAGCCCGGCGCAATCGCGTGTTCGCGGCATCCGCGGACGGTCAGGTCATGCCGATACGGCGAGGCGAGCGGCCGTGGGATCGGACGTCACGGCGAGCGAATGGCTCCGGGGGCTCCCTCACCGTGTGGAATCCTGTGCGTGCTCTTGCGGCGCTCGCATCCGCCGAGGCCTCGGCGCGTTCGGAGCTCCCGGCTGCGCCGCGATCGAATGGGCGTGCGGTGATTGAGGGGACGATCATCTCCCAGCGGTAACGCGCATCGTTGCTCAGCAGTGCGACAGCGAGAAGGTCGCATCGTTCCTCAGCGGCACGGCACCGAGGCATAGACATAAAGGACTGCGGGACCCATCCAAAGGATGGGTCCCGCAGCATATTCGATCGAGGATCCGGGGGCACACAGGATCCCCGACCGAAGCCTGGAACAGGCGACAGGCTTTCGCCTGCTGAACATAGTTTTACCAGGTCACGGCAGGTTTCGATAGTTGATTATTCGGGTGTGGACCGCTTGGCACAAACGTGCAGGGGCTGCGTGAAATGCGTGCGTCAGATTCGGCGAATGCGCCTTTTCCTTGAAAATGCTCATGTTGCGGGCCGGTGGGATGGTGCTCTGAGGTGGCTCATCGGTCGATATTGACCGGTGGGATATATCGACGCCGTCGCAGAGAGATGGCGTGGATAACGTCGGTATGCAATACGTAACTATCTGTGCAGGTCAGATGGGTATCAGCGTGTCGCGCGAGGAAAGCGGTCCCCTCGGCACCCCTCGTCTGTGTCCTCATAGAAAGGGTCGAGATGCGTCAGCGGCGCGGCCGATGCCCCGCATGCGTTAACGTGGACGCATGACGAAATCTTCGCATCACCTCTCGGTGCGCTCGCGCGTGGCCAAAGTGGCCGGCGGTGCCGCCCGCTTCGCCTCCCGGGCCCTCGGACGCGGATCCGGCGGCATGATCGGCGGTGAGGTCGCCATGCGCATCTCGCCGAAGTTCCTCTCGGAGCTGGCAGCCCCCTACTCGTCCGTTATCGTGACCGGTACGAACGGAAAATCGACGACGACCCGTATGGTGCGGGCGGCCCTCGAAAGCGCCGGACCCGTCGCCTCCAATATCAATGGTGACAACATGACCTCGGGCGTCATTACGGCCCTCATGCAGGGGAAGGGGGCGACGCGAGCGGCCCTTGAGGTCGACGAGATGCACGTGCCCGCCGTCGCCGCCGACGTCAATCCATCGGTCTTCGTGTACCTGAATCTCTCGCGCGATCAGCTCGACCGCGTCGGCGAAATTGGCTCCGTCGAGCGTCGCCTGCGTGACGGGGCCTCGGCCCACCCGGGTGCCGTCGTCGTTGCGAACTGTGACGACCCGCTGATCGTTTCCGCCGCCGCCGATAATCCGAACGTCGTGTGGGTGGCCGCAGGCGCCGGTTGGGGAGGGGACTCCGCCGCATACCCGCGCGGTGGCCGCGTCGTTCGCTCCGGCGAGGACTGGCACCTGATCCCCGCCTTCGACGGCGAGGAACTCCCTGAGCTCAGCAGCCGTCCTCAGCCTCAGTGGTGGCTCGAGGATGTCGAGCTGGCCCCCGAGGGGCCGCGTGCGACGCTGCGTGGACCCGACGGCGTCAGCGTCCCCCTCGAACTGAAGCTTCCCGGGCGCGCCAACCTTGGCAATGCCGCGCAGGCCGTCGCCGCCGCCGTCGCGATGGGCATTGACCCCGCTGCTGCCGCCGCGGCCGTCAGCAGTGTCACCGAAGTCGCGGGACGTTACTCCGTCCACGATGTCAACGGACGCAGTGCGCGCCTCATGCTTGCCAAGAACCCCGCCGGATGGCAGGAAGCCATGACGATGATCGACCCGCGCGTCGACCAGGTTGTCATCGGCGTCAATGGACAGGTGCCCGACGGCCAGGACCTCTCCTGGCTGTGGGACGTCGACTTTTCCGCCGTCAAGCAGCCCGGCCGCCGCGTCGTGGCCTGCGGTGAACGCGGCGCCGACCTGGCCGTGCGCCTCGAATACGCAGGAGTCCACTGCGACCTCGTTCCCCTGCCCATGAACGCCCTCGCCGCGTGCGAGCCTGGCCGCGTCGAGATGCTCCTCAACTACACGGCCATGCGCGACTTCAAGGTCCTGCTCGATCGAAAGGAAGGCACGCGATGAGCACCTCCACGCTGCGAATCGGCGTCCTCATGCCCGAGGTCCTGGGCACCTACGGCGACAGCGGTAACGCTCTGATCCTCGCCGAGCGCGCCCGCAGGCGCGGCATCGACGCCGAGGTCGTCCACGTCGGCTTAACCGAGGAGATCCCGGACAGCCTGGACATTTACACTCTCGGAGGCGGCGAAGATACCGCCCAGGCGCTCGCGGCCGACAAGTTCCGCGGCACCTCCGGTCTCGCCCGCGCCCTTGACGCGGGGCGCCCGCTCCTCGCGATCTGCGCCTCCCTGCAGGTTCTCGGCCACTGGTACGAGGATGCGCGGGGCGTGCGCGTTCCCGGTATGGGCGTCCTCGACATTACGACGCGCCCGCAGGGGCACCGAGCGATCGGTGAGCTCGTCTGTGAGCCCGTTCTCGACGGCCTCACGCAGACTCTGACGGGCTTCGAAAACCACGGGGGCGGCACCGTTCTCGGCCCCGACGCCTCCCCGTTGGGCCGCGTCATCTCGGGCGTCGGAAACGGCACGCCCCAGGGAGAGGAAGCGCCCGAGGTGCGCTACGACGGCGCCGTTCAGGGGTCTGTCATCGCCACCTACATGCACGGCCCCGCTCTTGCCCGTAACCCCGAGCTGGCGGACTTGCTGCTTGAGCGCGCCACGGGCGCGACGCTGGAGCCGCTCGACGTGCCGGGTGTCGCTGAGCTGCGGGAGGAGCGCCTGAGCGGAGTTTCGCTAAGCTGATAAGCGACCAGAGCTCGGAGTTTTCCACCGCCGATTCCGCGCAGCGGTCGCCGGTGTGCTATGTTGGCACGTTCTCGTCAATCTGCGCGGCTTACTCACGAGTCGAGTAGATGTCTCATCAGAAAGGCACAGACATGTCGAACCCCTCCTACGGTCCCGCGGGCCAGCAGAACGCGGTGCCCACGAACGGCACCTCCTACCCGGGTGCCGCAGCTCCGCAGGGCTACGGCGCTCCCGCTCCGGTGGTCATGCCGAAGCTGCCCGGTCGAGGCGGCGCCATCACCACGCTCGTTCTCGGCGTGGTGCTCATGGTTTTCATCGCGCCGATCGTCTTCTTCGCCACGATGATCGCCGGTGTGGCCGGCACCGATAGCAACGAGGTCAAGGGCGGCACCACCGACAACGGCAGCGTCGTCACCGTGACCGCTGACGGTTACTTCACGGTGATGCCCTCTTCGCCCAAGGATCCCGCCTGCTCGCTCATCGGGGCAGACGACAAGAGCTACAAGCTGGAGTCCTATGCGGGCAGTGACAGTATGTACGTGGCGTCGGGTGTACCCGCCGGCTCGTACATGCTGAAGTGTGACGGCATCGCCAGCGATGCGAAAATCAACGCATTCAACGCATCGCCTGAGGACGTTGCAAAGATCTTCGCCATGCCCTTCGTGTGGGGCACCGTCGTTGGCGTCGTTGGCCTGATTCTCCTGATCGTCGGTATCGTCCTCCTGGTGAAGGTGAACGGCAAGCGCCGCCGCATCACGCAGGAAGCCGTGCTGAGCGCCGTGCGCTGACCCAAGATCCACAAAGGGGACGAGGCCTGGGGAGCTATCCCGGGCCTCGTCCCCCTTTGCTGTCCCTCTGACGCTTTCCCCTACGGCAGGAAACAGCGTACGATCGAGGGGTATTCGAGCGTTCCGATCGCGTCGGCGCACTGTTCAGTCCGCGTGCCGCATTGTTATGCTTAAGCAAAATTTCCTTCAGGAAGGCACATGCATGTCGAATCCCACTTACGGTGTCCCCGGCAATCAGGGCACACCCTGGCCCCAGTACGGTGACAACGGAGCGGGAGCTCCGATGCAGGGTATGCCTATGCAGGGAATGCCCATGCAGGGAGGGCCTCAGAACTTCCAGGGCTACGGTGGTCCGGCCCCGATGCCGATCGTGAAGGGCCCCAGCAAGGCCCCCGGCACCATTCTCATCGTCCTGGGCGTCCTCGCGTCTTTTGTTGCTGCCCCCATCCTTTTCTTCGTCCTCATGGTCCAGGGGTTTTCCGGTATTGTTGAAAACGCGGCCGCCGGCACTGTGGTGTCGAATGGCGGGAACGTCGAGGTTGGCCCTAACGGCAGCTACACGGTGAGTCTCTCTCCCGATAAGGCGTCCTCGTGCGCGCTGATCAATGGAAGTAACCAGAGCTTCGAGATGAAGCAGCTGCAGGGCAGCGCGGAGGTGTATTACCTCGATGGTCTGGCGCAGGGCACTTACAGGATCCAGTGCCAGGGCCTGCCGTCTGACGCGAGGATTTCGGGTGTGCCCGCGAGCGGTGAGGAGATGGTGAGTTCGACCGGCGGCGCGTTCCTGTGGAGCACCGTCGTTGGCGTCACCGGCATCGTCCTGCTGATCGTGGGTATCGTCCTCGTGATTCGAGCCGGTAGTAAGACCAAAGAGCTTCAGCAGCAGGCCATGATGTCAGCGATGTACTGACCCATGTGACGCGATCAGGGGCGAGGCCCGGACAGACTCTCCGGCCTCGCCCCTTTGTCGCACCGACACCACCACGAGGAAGGATGCCATGCACACCCTGTCTTTCACGGGAGAGCGCCAGCTTCGATACCCGGCCCCCGACGTCGCGCGCGGCTTCATGCTCGCGCTCATTGCGCTGGCGAATGTGCCCTTCTGGCTCAGATACTTCCCGGAGGCGCCTCACGCCGGGCATGCGGCGCTTGCGGCTATGGGCAGCGCCGACCAGTGGTGGTACCTGGCGCGGACCCTGTTCGTTGACCGCAGGGCCTACCCGCTGTTCTCGATCCTGTTCGGTTTCGGCATGGCGATCATGGCCTCGCGCACGATGGAGCGTGAGCGCCGGTCCGCCATGGGGACCTTCACTGCCGAGGAGGTTGCCGGCTGGCATCCTGTCCAACGACAGATTGTCGAGGAGAACGTCGAGCGTTATGCGCGCCGCACGGCCTCGCGCCTGATTCGCCGTCGCGGCTGGTGGATGCTGGCCTTCGGCCTGGTGCACG
>CATYYP010000029.1 GCA_958415245.1 Schaalia odontolytica
CAATCAGAGTTTGTATTCCTAGTATTGTAGAGCAACGGCGAATTATTGACGTGCTGGGTGCACTGGACGACAAAATCGAATCTAACCTGCGGGCTATTTCTCTTTCAGAATCGCTAATTCTGGCTCATTTTTCTTCGCTTTTCAATAGTGGGCCCGTATCGGCCGGCACTGCGCTATCGGACTTGATGGACGTCAACCCTCGATACTCATTGAAGAGGGAAAGCCTTGCCATAAAGGTCTCGATGCAAGATATTCCCTCTGATTTTCCTGTAATTAACACCCACACGGTGATGCCGGTAGGTGCCGGAAGCAGGTTCTCTAACGGTGACGTGCTGTTCGCGCGCATCAGCCCATGCTTGGAAAATGGCAAGACTGCAATCGTTGATTTCCTCAGCAGCTCCAAAGTTGGGTTTGGATCAACGGAGTTCATTGTCCTCTCGCCGCGGGGAGAAATTAGCACCACATGGATCTATGCTCTCGCGCGAGATCCTGATTTCAGAGAGGCCTGCCGGCAGGCTATGAGCGGCTCGTCAGGCAGACAACGTCTTTCAGCAGACTTCTTCAGCAGGTACACAATCGCTACACCGAAGGAGTCCGATCTAGTCGCTTTTAACGAGGCAACGATGCCGCTGCTGACTTTCATGGGGGCGCGACGTGATGAAAATCAGAGACTCGCGCCGCTTCGTGATGCTCTGCTACCTGAACTCATGAGTGGCCGCATGCGAGTGGATGAGGCTGGTAGGCTTGTCAGTGAGGCTCTTAATGAGGAGGCACGCTGACGGTGGGTATGCGGTTTGATGAGTCGACTGTTGAGCAGGCAGCGAAAGAATGGCTCGCTGAGATTGGTTTCCACACCGGTTACGCGCCTGTGGATGCTGCGCCAAAGGATGTTAGGGATTCCTTGAGTGAATGCATCCTGTGGAAGCATGTAACTGATGCGCTTACTCGCCTCAACCCTGGCGCTGATCCTGATCTTATTCGTTCTGCCGTAGCGCGAATTCAGCGCGCGGAGTCACAGGACGTCATGACTGAGAACCAGCGACTCTATGAGTTGATGGTACGCGGAGTGCCGGTTGAAACGACTGGTGACGACGGCAGGCCTTCCACCGTACGCCTGCGGCTCGTCGACTTTGATTCACCCGAGAACAACGACTGGCGGGCACTCAACCAGTTCACCATTATCGAAGCCGGCCACAACCGCCGCCCCGACATGCTCATTTTCCTCAACGGCTTGCCCGTCGGCTTACTGGAGTTGAAGAACTCAGCCGATATAAATGCCAAACTCCGTAGAGCCTGGAATCAGATCCAAACCTATCGGCGTGAGATCCCCAGCGTCTTCATTCCCAACGTCGTCACAGTCATCTCTGATGGCACCAGTGCGGCGATGAGTTCATTCACTGGCGGCTTCGAGCACTATGCACCGTGGAAGACCATTGACGGGCGCGACGTCATCACGAACCGGCCTGCCCTCGAGGTGCTACTCAAGGGCGTGTTCGCACCCGAGCGTTTCCTCGACATCCTGCGCAACTTCGTCGTCTACTCTGACGAGGCGGTCACCGACCAGGCGACCGGGCAGCGGCGCCGCGCCATCATCAAACGCATCGCGAAGTACCACCAGTACTGGGCCGTCAACGCCGCTGTGGAGTCCACGGTACGTGCCGCCGGCCCCGGTGGGGACAAGCGTGGTGGCGTGGTGTGGCACACCCAGGGCTCCGGCAAGAGCTTTGAGATGGTCTTCTACGCCGCCAAGCTCATGCGTGACCCGCGCATGGCCAACCCCACCCTCGTGTTCATCACCGACCGCAACGACCTCGATGACCAGCTCTACGGTGAGGTGTTTGCGCCCGCACAGATCCTGCCGGAAACCCCGGTGCAGGCAACGGGACGAGACGATCTTCGTCGGCTGTTGACTCGCGCCTCGGGCGGGATCATCTTCACCACGCTGCAGAAATTCGCGCCCGGCCAGGACGGTGACGCCAACCCGGTGCTCACCGACCGCCGCAACGTGGTCGTCGTCGCCGATGAGGCCCACCGCTCCCAGTACGGTTTCGAGGAAAGCCTCGACAGCCAGGGCAGATTGAAAGCCGGACTGGCCAAGCACCTGCGTGACGCACTACCGGGAGCCACCTTCCTCGGCTTCACCGGCACTCCGATCGAGACCAATGACCGCTCCACCCGCGCTGTCTTCGGCGACTACGTCGACGTCTACGACCTTACTCGCGCAGTCGAGGACGGAGCCACCGTCAAGATCTTCTACGAGTCCCGCCTGGCAAAAATCGCCCTTGATGACGAACAGCTCAAAGATCTGGACGCACTGGTGGACGAGACCACTGAGGCGAGCGAGACAGAGTCTGAGCAGGCCAAGAGCAAGTGGTCTCGCCTCGAGGCTCTCGTCGGTGCCGAAGCGCGGCTGGATGCGATTGCCGCCGACATCGTCGCCCACTGGGAGAAGCGCCGCTCCTCCATGGCCGGCAAGGCAATGATCGTGACGATGAGCCGGCGCATCGCCGTCGCCCTCTACAACAAGATCACAGCCCTGCGCCCCGAATGGCATTCCGATGACATCGACAAGGGCCGTATCAAGGTCGTGATGACAGGCTCTGCTGCTGACCCCGCCGAGTTCCAGCCACACATCCATTCCAAGGATGAACGGCGTGACCTCAAGCTCCGGGCGAAGAACCCTGATGATGAGTTGGAGATCGTCATCGTTCGCGACATGTGGCTCACCGGATTCGATGCGCCGTCCATGCACACGATGTACGTGGACAAGCCGATGCAGGGCGCGGGCCTCATGCAGGCCATCGCCCGAGTCAACCGGCGCTTCAAGGACAAGCCCGGCGGACTCATCGTCGACTACATTGGCTTGTTCACATCTCTCCAGCAGGCACTTGGCGTGTATTCGCCCTCAGATCGTGAGCAGGCGGGTGTACCTATCCAAGAGCTTATTGACGTCATGCTGGAAAAGCATGACGTGGTGCGTGGCATGGTCCACGGCATCACCTTCGATTCTTCTCCGGACCTGCCAGCGAAGGAACGTCTGGCTCAGTACGCCATCGTTTTGGATCACGTACTGTCTGACCCTGACCTCACTGCCAGGTACAACGATCACGTGCTCGCCCTAGCAAAGGCTTTCGCGCTCGTGGCCTCGCGTCCTGAAGCTGAGGCCATCCGAAACGACGTACGCCTGTTTACTGATGTGCGTGCCGCAGTATTGAAATTACAGAGCCCCGACTCAGGTGAATCGCGGCGCGGGGGCAGCAACCTCGATACCGTCCTTGGGCAGATGCTCAACGATGCAGTCGCAGCGGACCAAGTCATTGACGTCTTCCAGTTCGCGGGGATGGAATCCCCGGAACTGTCCCTACTTTCCGATGAGTTCTTGGACTCCGTCGCACACTCCACCACCCCCAACCTCCAGCTGGGATTACTACGGCGACTGTTGGGGGACCAGATCCGCACCGTCAGCCGGAAGAACCTGGTCACGGGCCGCAAGTTCTCCGAGATGCTTAATGAGGCGTTGACGCGCTACACCAATCGATCGCTCACCACGGCAGAGATTATCGCTGAGCTGGTCAACTTGGCCAAGGATATGCGTGCAGAACGTGAACGCGCCCAGCAGCTGGGACTGAGTGAAGCGGAGATCGCCCTCTACGACGCCATCATCCAGAATGACTCCGCCATCCTCGAAATGGGTGACGAAACCCTGAAGACGATCGCTCGGGAACTGGTTACTACAATCCGCTCATCTGCCACGTTGGACTGGACGGTCAAAGAATCCGTGCGTGCCCGCATGCGTTCACGCATCAAACGGCTACTTGCCAAGTACAAGTACCCGCCAGATAAGCGTGAACAAGCCGTGCAGCTCGTCATCGAACAAGCAGAACACTTAGCAACTGAAGAGCAGGACTAGGTGCGCACAGTGCCCCTTTCGCACTTTCAGCGAAAGGGGCACATGACTGTAACCGACTCTTCACAGTTGGATATGGGAGAAGACAACAAGACCCACAATGCTAAGAACATTCGGAACCTATTGCTTGAGGGGCTAGAGTACCGTCCGGCGCTGAGGATAGTGATTTCATCTTGTGTGTGATTGCGGTGTCAAACTCGCATATCTGCTGCTCGCTGCCGATCTGGCATGCCTAATCCATCTCATCAACCCCAATCCGCGTAGGTTGCGCACGCACATTTGTGCGGTTACGGGAATGCGAGTGGGAGGATTTGCGTGATGGTTGCGCAGCATTCTTGGTGTTTCGTGTCGGTTCTGCGCGTACCCTGATGAGAAAGGACGCGCTCCCAAGGGTGGGGATGCGTCGGAGGACACCTCACCGTGGAGGCACACACACCATGAAGGTCCCACCCCTATCCGAGCGACCCGTCACCGAGGAAGAAGAGCAAGCCTTCCTCGCCCCGACATCACGCCGCAAGAAGCGCTCCCTAGCAGCCACTCGCGCAGCGCTGCGCCCATGGGCAATCGGTATCGGGCTCACCGTACTGGTTGCTGTGGCAGCTGTTGGTGCCTACACGCTGGGCGCGAGCATCAGCTCGTGGAACGATCGCCCCAGCAGCGCCGCAACGCCCACCGTGCACCCCGCGCCCATGCCGTCAGCATCGAGCGAGCCCGCCATGTCGGGCGGCTATGAGATCGGCCCCGACGGAGTCCTCGTGCGCCCCGCCGAGTTTGCCGCGGACACGTACACGAAGCCCGAACTACCCGAGGTAGCCAAGGAAAACAGTGAACGAGGCGCCGAAGCAGCCGCAGAGCACTACCTGGCCCTCATGGTGTACGCATGGAACACCGGAGACACACAACCATTCGCGGACATGTCTAATGAAACTGACGACTTTCATCAGAATGTCGTCACCGATATTAGAAATGTATACGCGCACGGCTGGTCATACGATAATAAGTCGGAAATCGTGCACATTTTGCAAGTAAATCCGATAGATCCGAATGGAAGTAGTGTTCCACCAAATACAATTTCGGTTGCCTTCCTAACCAAGTCCTCAGATGGAATCACCTGTAGGGGACAGAAAGTAAATACAAGTAGTACAGATTACGAAACAGTTCTTACATTACTTTTGACATGGCATGACGGTAAATGGATAGTCACGCAAGGAACGACGGTGAATCCCGATGCGTAAGCTAACATTGACTACCCTTATTCCGACCTTACTACTACTTATTGGCTCGATAAGCTGCCTCATCCCCGGTATCGCCTTCGCAGAAGAAGAACAGCCTAATGAACCCCCTCACTTCCGCAGTGAAGGAACCGGCCCGGATGTAAAGGTGGAAGCAAGTAAGGCAGCGAAGGAAGCAAAACAGTATCGAGGTACTGACAACTCAACTCCAGAAGACGACAAGAGTCGACTCACAGCTGAAGGCGCGGCATCTCCAGAGGCGCGCACCTATGCGGAGGATGATCAGTGTGATGGCCGCACGATGCACACGGTGACGTTGCCGGATGGGACTGAATCTGCCCCCTTCGTGTGTGCGCACATTACGCGGAAGGGGAATGGCGATACTGCAGGGCAGCTCCCTACCACGCGCGAGATCCTGTACTACGCAGCCACGACGATCCACGCCGACGGCGCCGGCCTCCACAAGCGGCCCGAGGGGGTGTCGTACACGAACAAGTACATTCCCACGCTCGTTGCAGCCACGCATCCCACGCAGACCCACACCGTCACACTGTTGGGCCACGACATCACCATCACTCTGACGGCCACGTCCTACACGTGGAGTTGGGGAGACGGAACCCCGGACCTGACCACGACCTCACCGGGGATGCCTTGGCAGGAGGGCATGGACCCCAACACCGACCCCGCCCTAATCCGCCACTACTACAAAGCTCCGAACGGGTGGAAGTCCTTCCTGGACGGGCCCTACCCCTCCGCCACGCGCACCATCACGCTCACCACGATGTGGGCGGGCACTGCCACCAACCCCTTCACCGGAGAAACACAGACCATCAACGGCCTGGTCACCACCACGGAAACGACCGGACCGTTCCCCCTCGGTCAACTCATCGTCAACAACACCGACACAGCAGAAGAAAAACAAGGCCACTAAACACACTGAGGCCCCAGCCCACCATCGTGGGCTGGGGCCTCAGCACAGATGTTTCACGTGAAACAATCGCGGACGATCGGCTCGATCAGATGCGGAAGAGGATCGGATAGAAGACCCTGCCAGACTCACCCCCGCCTCTCCCGCAATGTCCGCGCGAGGAGGCCGTGCCTCGGCGCGAAGAGCCAGGCGAGGACGAAGCACGCAGTGAGCACCAGGACGATCGTGGCGCCCGTGGGCACGTCCAGCGCCCACGACAGGTACAGGCCCACCAGGCCCCCGGAGGCACCGAGCACGGGCGACAGGATCATCATGGTGCCCAGGCGGTCGCACAGGAGCCGCGCGGTGGCCGCGGGGGTCACGAGGAGGGCCAGCACCAGGACGTTGCCGATCGTCTGCACGGAGATCACAACAGCCAGGGCGACAGCGACATACAGAGACAAGTCAGCCAGCAGCACGTGCACGCCCGCCGCCCGGGCGCTCTCGCGGTCCAGGGTCACGGCGACGATGGGCCGGTGCGCCAGGAACAGCATGAGCAGCACAAACAACGCGCCAGCCAGCACCACGGGCACATCCGACGCCGGGATGCCCGTGATCGACCCGAACAGGAAGTCCTGCAGGCTCCCCGCGTACCCGGGCGCCCGCGCGATGATCGCGACACCCAGCGCAAAGGCGCCCACGAAGAGCACGCCAATGACGGAGTCCTCCTTGAGCCGCCGGTTTTGCGCCAACAGGGCCACCAGCACGGCGGTGACGACGCCCGCGAGCGCGCCGCCGAACACCAGGGACCCGCCACACACGAAGGCGATCGCCAGGCCGGGGAACACGGAGTGCGCGACGGCGTCACCGATGAATGCCATGCCGCGCAGGACGACGTGCACGCCGACACTGCCGCACACGAGCGCGGCGACGACCGCGATCAGCAGCGCGCGCGGCAGGAACGCCAGCGCGGGATTCGTCAGGTCGCGGAAGAAGTCGTAGGGGCTCAGGAAGTCCGCCGCGGCGGCGAGGCCACCCCCGGCCGCGTGGATCACGGTGCTCATGCGCGCACTCCTAGGGCGTCGAGGATCGGGTTGTCGGGTCGCACGTCGAAGGCGCGGATCCACGGGTCAGCGTCGGCGAGCTCCTCGGGCCGCCCGGACGCGACGATGGTGCGCCGCAGCAGGTACAGGCGGTCGCAGCCGGCGCGCGCGCCGATGAGGTCGTGCGTGGTCATGAGGAGGGCCCGACCTCCGTCCGCGAGCGCGCGGAACAGGTCCATGAGCATCTCCTGCGTGGGCATGTCGAGGCCGGTGAAGGGCTCGTCGAGGAGCAGCACGGCGGGCCGGATCGCGAGGGCCCGGGCGACGAGGACACGCTGGCGCTGCCCGCCGGACAGCTCACCGATGGGACGCTTCGCGAGGTCGCGCATGCCCACGAGGGACAGGGCCTCCTCGACGGCGCGGAAGTGCGGGGTCCGAGCGCGCCCGAGCAGGCCTCGTCGCACGGTGACGGCCTGCAGGACGGCGTCGCGCACGCTGATCGGGAAGTCCCACGCGAACTCGTGCCGCTGCGGCACGTACCCGATCGCGCCGTCGGTCTCGACGCTGCCGCTGGAGGGGATGAGCCCGAGGATCGAGCGGATCAGCGTGGTCTTTCCGGCGCCGTTGGGTCCGATGAGGCCGACGAGCTCCCCGGCCTCGACCTCCAGGTCGACGCCCTCGAGGACGCTGCGCCCGCCCAGGGACGCACCCAGTCCGGTGACGCGCAGCTGGCTCACTGCTCCCCTCCCCGATCGACGAGGCCGGGGCCCTCAGCGCTTTCATCGCCGCGGGCGGTGGGTAGGGGCGCGAGGATGGAGTCGGCCTCGGCGATGGCGGCGGCCTGTTCGGCGCGGCTGCGGCGCGAGCGCGCGACGACGAGGGCGCCGATCACGAGGAGGGACACCGCGACGACCGCGATGATCACGAGGAAGGCCCAGTCGGGCAGCCCGCCCGACGCGGCACCCGAAGCAGAGGAAGAGGAGGCGGGGTCAGCGGCCCCGGAGGCAGCGGGCGCGGCGCCAGAGGAAGAAGCGGACGCCCCCGCCGAAGCGGAATCGGCAGCGGCGGGCGCGGCCATGGCCAGGGCCTCGGACGCGGAGGCGGCGTCACCGACGGCGAAGCGCAGGGTGGTGGAGGCGCTGACGGCTTCGCCGGCGGTGGTCGTGCCGAGGAAGGTCACGGTCGCCGTGTAGGTGCCGGGGGCGGAGAACGCCCAGTTGGCGTGCACGTGCGTGCCCGAGTCGATCCACACATCGCCAGGCGCCGCGCCCGAGTCGGCGAGCAGGAGGGGCTTGCCGAAGGTGCCGGACTGCAGGAACAGCCACGCGCGGCCGGGGCCGGACACGGGGCCGACGCGCATAGTGAGGCCGCGGTCGATGGTGGCCGTGACGGCGGGGTCCTGCGTGTTCCAGCCGAGCCACACGACGCCCGGGTTCTGCGTCTGGGGCACGACGTACACGGGCTTGCCGGCGACGTCGGCCAGGAATGGGTAGTCGTCGGAGTCGGGCGCCGTCATGATGGCCGCATCATTGACCCGCAGGACGGTCTGGTTGGGGTCACGCCACACGGCGCCGGTCTCGGCATCGTGGCGCAGGCCGGCCCGCCACTGCCCGTCGATCAGTCGGGGGCCGAGGTCGACGTGCCCAACGCTGATCTCGCTGGCCTCATTCGACCACTCCTCGTGCGCGGCAACGCTCTGCGCGAGGTCGGGGTCGGGACTCGGGTCAGCAAAAGAAGACGGTGCACCCGCGATGACGGCGAAGGCGCACAGCAAAGCGGCGATGGGCCACCTCAAGGCCGCCCACGGGGCGAAGAGCCGGCGGCCGGCAGCAGACTGGGAAGAGAAGGATTTCATGGCATCTCCTTGCCGCCCAGGCAGCGTGCCAGTGAGCGGGCGTTGTGTTCCATCATGTCGATGTAGGTGGGTGCTTGGTCGTCGAGGGTGTCGCCGTACAGGGGGCAGATGTCCACGCCCGCGTCGGTGGCGGCGGTGCGCAGGGTGGAGCGGGTGCGCGCCAGGTTGGGTTCGAGGAACACCGCGGGGATCGAGGAGTCGGACAGGGTGGCCTGGAGTTTGATGCGGTCGGCGATGGAGGGTTCGACGCTGGGGTTGGGTGCGACGAAGCCGGCGACGGTGAGCCCGTAAGCGTTGGCCAGGTACGCGTACGCGTCGTTGGTGGTGACGAGTTTGCGGCGCTCCTCGGGGATGGACGCGATGGTCGAGGCCACGGTGGCGTCGAGCTCGTCGAGGCGCGTCAGGTAGGCGGCCGCGTTGGCCCGGTATGTGGCCTCGCCGTCGGGGTCGACGGAGATCAGCGAGTCGCGGATGACGCGCACGTACGCTTGGGCGTTGTGGACGTCGTGCCACAGGTGGGGGTCGATGTCGCCGTGGACGTGCTTGCCGAGGACGGCCTGGGGCAGCATGTAGACGTTCGCGCCGGGCTCGCCGATGAAGCGGAACGAGGCCTCCCCGGGGATCGTCGTGAGCGCGCGGGTGGGCACTTCGATGACGACATGGTCGAGGTCGGTGCATTCCATGGTCGAGGCGACGGCCGCCGCCGCGCTGGATGCGCCCACGCAGGGGGCCGAGGCCTCGTCCCCGCTGAGTGCTCCGGCGTCGGAGGCGAGTTCGACGCGCTTGGTGGTGAGGTTGACGGTGATGTCGGCGTGGCCGGCGGACAGGACGCGGCGGCCTTCTGCGGCGGCGATGTCCTCGGGCGGGGTGCCGACGGCGAAGACGGCGGTGCCTTCCCCGACGCTGACGGGCGTGGCGCCGGGGGTGGTGCGCAGGTTGGCGCGGAAGTGGACGCGGTACACTCCGGGGGCGGTGAACGCCCAGCTCATGTGCTGGTGGGCGTCGGCGGGTAGCTGCGCGGTGTCGGTGTCGTATCCGCCTGCGGCGTTGAAGCCGTCGGAGGTCGCGAAGGCGATTTCGGGCTGCCCGAACGACGTGGTGAGGTAGGCGGCGGCCTGGCCGGGCCCGTCGACGCCGGTGGTCGTCAGGTCGATCTGCGAGGCGCGGGTGGCTCCCATGTCGGCGCCGTCGCCCCACACGCGCATGCCGAGCCACGGGGTGTCGAGGGCGCGGTCTTCGACGAGGGGGAGGATGGTCGCGCCGTTCTTGGCGGCTTCCTCGGCGACGGAGACGGAGCGCGAGCCGGCGGGCAGGTTGGAGTCGAGGGCGCGGATGAGGGCGTGTTCCTCGAGCATGAGGTAGTTGGAGAAGGCGACGTCCGCGTAGGCAACATCGCGGATGGTGCGCAGGGAGGGCTCCCACGAGTGCGGGTCCGCCCCGTTGGGCACCATCTGCGTGACGTGGACGCGGTCTCCGGCGACGTTGCGCACGAGGTCGGCAAGGATGCCGGTCGTGGCGACGACGCGCAGTTCACCGTCGCTGGAGGGGTCGGGCGCGGGCGCGCAGCCGGCCAGGGTCGCCGTGAACGCTAACGTCGAGGCAGCGAGCACACACCCACTCCCCCGCCACCCACGAAAGGGGAGGCGGGGGATGAAGGAGAGTCGGCCTCGTGAATGAGGGGTCACAGCGTTGCGCGCAGGTTGCGGCGGCGTCCGATCGCGCCCACCCACACGCAGGCCGCGCCCGTGAGCGCCCACGTCAGGGAGACGACGGTCAGCGGGATGGTGTCGGCGCCGGTGGTGGCCAGGGAGAGGTCGCAGTCCTTGCCGGACGCGGTGCGGCCGACGACCTGGGAGACCATGGGTCGCCCGTTGGGGCCGGTCGCGCCGGTGGCCGTGAGGTCGCCGCCAGAGCCGAAGCCGCTGCCCGCGAGCACCGCACCGTTGGGGGTGACGCGCATGGTGATGGTCAGCGTGTAGGTGCCGGGCGCGGTGAACACCCAGTTCTGGTGGGCGTGCGTATTGGCGCCGAGCGTGTAGCCGGTGCCCGGGCCGTCGAAGACGTGCTCGCCGACGCCGGAGCCGAGCGCGCCCGCGTTGAAGACGGCGACGCGTCCGGGGCCTTCGACGGCGTCAAGGGTGAACTGGACGGGGCCGGTGGTGCCGGTGACGATTTCTTCGCGCTGGGAGTTCAGGCCCAGCCACGGCACGCCCGCGATCTGGGTGGAGGGGATCAGCCAGACGCTCGAGCCGGGTGTGGCGACGAAGCCGAGGTCGGCGGGCGCGGTGATGCGCGCGGCGTCACCGAGGGCGAAGGTCAGGGACGAGGGGTCGACCCACTGGGCGGGCTGGGTGCGGTCGTCCTTGACGCGGGCGACGAGGGTGCCGTTTTCGATGGCGGGGCCCA
>CATYYP010000030.1 GCA_958415245.1 Schaalia odontolytica
GTGGGGAGCATCCCTCAAGCGTGGCCGCCACATGGGGGACCTGCCCGCGCCGACCTCGCGCTCGCTCGCGTGGTTTGTGCGCGAGGCATGGCCCTCGCCCTTCACCGGCGTCGAATACACCGAGGGGATCCTGGATGAGGACGAAGACCTGGGCCTCGTCGTCGCATCCGAATCCCTCGTGCTGTTCGGCGATGGCATGGAATCCGACCGCCTGACCCTCACGTGGGGACAAAGCGTACGGATTTCGCGCGCCCCGCGCGCCCTGTCCCTGGTCGATCCCGCCGGACTGGGGGAGGGGTGATCCTGTGGGTTCGTGCGCCAACGCCTACGCAGGCAGAACACCCCGCGCGCGCAGCTCGTCCATGACGCGGTCGAGGGTCGCGCCCACCGGCTCGCGAACGATCAGGTCGGCGTGCCCGTCAGCCGAGGTTGGGGTGGCGTTCATGAGCACCAGATGGTCC
The DNA here is from genome assembly GCA_958415245.1 of Schaalia odontolytica. GTDB lineage: Bacteria > Actinomycetota > Actinomycetes > Actinomycetales > Actinomycetaceae > Pauljensenia > Pauljensenia odontolytica_D. The sequence goes on from CATYYP010000030.1 coordinate 462, forward strand.
CCGGAGAAATAGTTGATGAGGCCCGCCGCCGGGTAGACCACGAGGGACGTGCCCGCCACGATCAGCGTGGATGCCCGCGAGATGGCGGATACGGCGGCCTCGATGACGCCCTGGTCGAGGGCCTCGCCGTACATGACGATGTCGGGGCGCATCTGCGAGGCGCACGACGGGCACGCGGGCACGGGGTCCCCGTCAACCGTGACGGCATCCTCCAATGAAGCGACTGCCCCACAGCTCGTGCACACGAGCCGCTCCCAATTGCCGTGCAACTCCCACACGGCGCGCGACCCGGCCCGCTGGTGCAGGCCGTCGATGTTCTGCGTAATGACCGCGTCCAGGCGCCCCGCGGCTTCCAGTGACGCCAGTGCCCTGTGCGCGCCGTTGGGCTCCACCGGACGGTAGATCTCGTGGAACCACTCCCAGTAGGCCTGCGGGTGCTGCTCAAAGAAGTCGATACTCAGCACCGTCTCCAGGGGAATCTCGCGCTCCTGAAAGTAGAAGCCGTTTGCGCCGCGAAAGTCCGGGATACCAGACTCGGTGGACACGCCCGCGCCGCCGAAAAACACGGTGGACGGTGACTGAGCGATCCATTCCGCCAGGGTCGAAACGTCGTCGTTCATGAGGGCCTCCTCGCTCGCGCTACATTCCCAGGATACGCCCGAGGCCGGGGCTCCACGTGGGAACCCCGGCCTCGAACAAACCTGAGAATCAGGCGAAGGTCAGCGCCTGGCGGGCGATCGCCAGCTCCTCGTTGGTCGGGTAGACGACGAGGGTGACGGCCGAGTCGGGAGCGGACACGATGCGCGGCTCCTTGATACGGCCCTTGTTGGCCTCGACGTCGATCTTGACGCCGAAGGGGGCGAGGGCCTCGGCCAGCTCGCGGCGCACGTCGTCGTCGTTCTCACCGATGCCGGCAGTGAAGGTGATAACGTCCAGGCCGCCGAGCTCAGCGGCGTAGGAACCCACGTACTTCAGCAGGCGGTTGATGTACACGTCCATGGCGGTACGGGCGCGCTTGGAAGCCTCGGGGTCGGAGGTGTTGTTGATGACCTCCCACACGGAGCGCATGTCGGACTCGCCGGTCATGCCCTTCATGCCGGACTTCTTGTTGAAGAGAGTGTCGACCTCGTCGACGGTCATGCCGGCGACGCGCTGCAGGTGGAAGACGACGGCCGGGTCGATGTCGCCGGTGCGGGTGCCCATCATGAGGCCCTCGAGGGGGGTCAGGCCCATGGAGGTGTCGATCGGCTTGCCGTTCTTGACGGCGGAGGCGGACGCGCCGTTGCCCAGGTGCAGGACGATCTGCTTGAGGTCGTCGCGGCCTAGCATCTTGGAGATTTCCTGGGAGACGAACTGGTGGGAGGTGCCGTGGGCGCCGTAGCGGCGCACCGAGTACTTCTCGGCGGTTTCGGTTTCGAGGGCGTACAGGGCGGCCTTGTCGGGCAGCTGCTGGAAGAACGCGGTGTCGAAGACGGCGACGTGGGGGACGTCGGGCATGAGCTCGCGCGCCACGTCGATGCCCTTGAGGTGGGCGGGGTTGTGCAGCGGAGCCAGCGGGCACAGCTCTTCGATCAGGTTGCGGACCTCGTCGGTGATGAGGGCCGGGCCGTCGAAGTAGCGGCCGCCCTGAACGACGCGATGGCCGACGGCGAGGATGTGGGCCTCGGCCAGGGACGGGCCCTCCGTGTCGAAGAGACGCAGGACCTCACGCATGCCGACGGTGTGGTCGGGAACCGGGAGCTCTTCCTTGGTGACGGCGTCGCCGTGCTCATGCTTGATGAGGCCGGTGGTGTCGCCGATGCGCTCGACGATGCCCTTGGCGATGGCGTCGCCGGTTTCGGGGTCGACGAGCTGGTACTTGATGGAGGAGGAGCCGGAGTTAATGACGAGGACGGAGGACGAGGACACGCGTTCGCCTTTCGTATTGGGGGATGGGAAGGAAAAAGTACGAGGCCGGGGCCCGGTTCGTATCAATACTAACCGGACCCCGGGACCTCAGTCCCGTTCAGCCCTGGGCCTGGACGGCGGTCAGGGCGACGGTGTTGACGATGTCTTCGACGAGGGCGCCGCGCGACAGGTCGTTGACGGGCTTGTTGAGGCCCTGCAGGACGGGGCCAACGGCGAGCGCGCCGGAGGAGCGCTGGACCGCCTTGTAGCCGATGTTTCCGGCTTCCAGCGACGGGAAGACGAAGACGGTGGCCTTGCCGGCGACCTCGGAGCCGGGCAGCTTGGTGGCGGCGACGGCCTCGTCGACGGCTGCGTCGAACTGGATGGGGCCTTCGATGGCCAGCTCGGGGGCCTTCTCGCGGGCGAGGCGGGTGGCCTCGACGACGGCGTCAACGTCCGGGCCGGATCCGGAGGTGCCGGTGGAGTAGGAGAGCATGGCGACGCGCGGGGTGACGCCGAACTGGGCGGCGGTGCGCGCGGAGGTAACGGCGATGTCGGCGAGCTGCTCGGGCGTGGGGTTGGGGTTGACGGCGCAGTCGCCGAATGCCCACACGCGGTCCTTCATCGCCATGAGGAAGATGGAGGAGACGACGGAGACGCCGGGGGCGGTCTTGATGATCTGGAAGGAGGGGACGATCGTGTGCGCGGTCGTGTGGGCAGCGCCCGAGACCATGCCGTCGGCGTCGCCCATGTGGACCATCATGGTGCCGAAGTAGGACACGTCGGTGACCTTCTCGCGGGCCTGCTCGAGGGTGACGCCCTTCTTGGCGCGCAGGCGCGCGAACTCCTCGGCGTAGCGCTCGAGGTAGGCGGGATCGTTCACGGAGACGACCTGGGCGGCGCTCAGGTCGAGGCCGAGCTCGCCGGCGCGCTTGGCAACGTAGTCGGCGTCGCCCACGAAGGTGATGTCGGCGATGCCGGCGGCGAGGACCTGGGCGGCGGCCTGCAGGACGCGGTCGTCGTCGGGCTCGGGCAGGACGATGCGCTTGCGCTCGGCGCGGGCGCGCTCGATGAGGTCCGCCTGGAAGGCGAGCGGGGTGACTGCGGTGGGGGCTGCGGTGGCGCGCAGGGTGGCCGCGGCCTCGTCGCCCAGCGGCAGGGTCAGGACGGGGACGTCGGCCTGAAGCGCGGGGGCGCCGCCGGTCAGGACGACGGCGACGACGGAGGCGGCAGCGGCCTTGGCGCGCAGGCGAGCGGCTGCGATTTCTTCGGCCAGCAGTTCGGCGCTGGCACCCTCGGCGTCGAAGGCGAGGACGACGCCGGCGCGGGTGGAGGCGGCGAGGTTCAGGTTCCAGGCCACGTGGTCGAAGGCGCGGTTCGAGGCCTCACGGGCGGGGGCGATGAGCGCGTCGTCGCCGGCGGCGCGGACGGCTTCGACCGCGGCGGGCAGAGCGGAGGCGGGACGGAGGGCGGCGTCGGTAGCCGTCGTGCCGGCCAGGGCGTCGACGGTGGCGACGCCGAGAACGCGGGCCAGCTCGTCAGTAGCGAGGGCGGCTGCCTCCGACGAACCGGGGGCGACGACAATAAAGCGGGACACTCGAATGCTCCTTTGATGCGAGAAATATGTTGCGGGTCTCAGGGACCTTTGGACCAATACTAAACCCGTGTGACTCTTATTCCTATTCTTTTGAAAAGACGAGGCCGTGGTTGGCTTGGCGGGACGCAGGTGAGCGCGCGCATGATGACGAGCGCTCGTGCGATAGGGTAGGGGCGTGATTAACGAGGAAAAGAACGCGCGCGCACGAGTAGGTGCGTGGCTTGGCGCTGCCCTGAGTGCGCTCGGCGTTCTTGGTGTCATCGCGCTGGCCGTGAGCGATCACCGTCATCGCGCGGTCCTGCTCATGGTCGCTGTCCTCGTTGGCATGGGTGCTCTGCGTCTGTGGACACCGGGACGGCCCTGGTTTGCGTCGCGAGCTCGTCTGATGGATGTCGCGGTGTACGTGATTCTCGCCGCGATTATTTGGTGGTTTGCCCCCTACGTCTCCACCCTGGCGGTGCGCTAAAAACACTGGGAACAGTGGTGTTACGAGCGGTGGTCAGCTCGGACGGGCACGACATTTCTTCCGTGATTTTTGCCGCATCTATCCCGAATCCTGGTTACCGCTTCAAGAATTCGTAAAGCTCGGGCATGCTATGAGCGACCCATCATCCCTAGTTTCAAGGTGAAAGACATGCGCGCGTTCCTGCGTAAATCCGGAATCCTCGTGTGGGTGATCGCTGCGATCATCCTTGCGACCGTCCTCGGATCCGTCCGTATTGGCGGCGACCACCTGGTTCCTGTTGAGATCGGCCGTATTTTCGCGACCTTCTCGGCGATCTTCAGCCAGTTCCTGTCCTTCTCTATCCCGCTGATCATCATCGGCCTCGTGACCCCCGCTATCGCGGACCTGGGCCGAGGTGCGGGCAAGTGGCTGGGCATCACGACGGCGATCGCCTACGCGTCGACGCTCTTCTCGGGCTTCCTCACCTACCTGGTGTGTGCGTCCCTGTTCCCGCGTCTCCTTGCGTCCACCCAGCTGGCCGACGTGGCCGAGCCGGGCAGTGCCCTCGAGTCCTACTTCACGATCGAGATGCCCGCGCCGCTGCAGGTGATGACGGCGCTGCTCCTGTCCTTCGTGGTGGGCCTGGGCCTGTCGATGGTCCCGCGCGGCGTGCTGCGTAAGGGCTTCATCGAGTTCCGCGCCATCATTACGCGTCTCATTGAGACGATTATTATTCCGCTGCTGCCGCTGCACATCTTCGGCATCTTCCTGAACCTGACCTACACGGGCGAGGCCGCTTCGGTCATCCGCACGCTGGTGCGCGTGGTCATCGTGGTTCTGGTCCTCGAGGTCGTCATCCTGCTGACCCAGTTCTGCTTCGCGGGCCTCGTCGCGCGTCGTAACCCCTTCAAGGCCATCCTCACGATGATGCCGGCCTACCTGACGGCACTGGGCACCTCCTCGTCCGCGGCCACCATCCCGGTGACCCTGCGTCAGACGAAGAAGAACGGCGTGTCCGACGCGGTCGCATCCTTCACGATTCCGCTGTGCGCGACGATCCACCTGGCTGGCTCGACCTCGAAGATCTTCTCCTTCGCGTTCGCCATCGTCCTGACCCAGGGCCTGACGGTGAGCTCCCTGCAGTGGGTCGGCTTTATCTTCATGCTGGGCATCACCATGGTCGCCGCCCCCGGCGTCCCCGGCGGCGCCATCATGGCGGCCACCGGCCTGCTGAGCTCCATGCTGGGCTTCAACGATGCCCAGGTTGCGCTCATGATCGCCACGTACATCGCCCTGGACTCCTTCGGCACCGCCACCAACGTGACGGGCGACGGCGCAATCGCGCTCATCGTGGACCGCATGGCCCACGGCTCGATCGGCAACGAGGGCGACCCGGAGAACGCTCGCGAGCTGGCGTTTGACGGTATGGCCTACCTGGACCGCGTCTCCGTCGAGGGCGTTGTTAGCCCCGAGGAGCTGGCCGACTCCGCCGCCCGCAATGGCAGCGAAACTGTCGCCTAGTCTCCAGTGACTGCGTGAGCGCGCGCCCGCCGTTGTCGGCGGGCGCGCGCTTGTCGTTTCCTCGGTAAATGGGAGTAAGGCCCTAGTGGCGGAGGCGCAGGTCACGTAGAATAGGAAACGATAGGCACACTGGGCCTCGCGGCCCGCTCCGTCAACGAAAGATGGCAGAAAAATGAGCACAGTTCGTATCGGTGTCCTCACGTCGGGTGGTGACGCCCAGGGAATGAACGCGGCTGTTCGAGCCGTCGTGCGTACGGCGCTGGCGCGTGGCGCGCAGCCCTACGCGATCTATGAAGGCTGGCAGGGTGCCTGCGTGGGTGGCGATTCCATTAAGAAGATGGAGTGGTCGGACGTGTCCTCGATCCTGGCCGAAGGCGGCACGGTGATCGGCACGGCTCGCAGTGCTGACTTCCGCACGTACGAGGGTCGCCACCGCGCGGCCGCGAACCTGCTCGAGCACGGTATCGATCACCTCGTCGTGATCGGTGGCGACGGCTCCCTTTCGGGTACGAACGAGTTCCGCGGCGAGTGGGCCCAGCACGTTGCGGAGCTGGCAGCCGAGGGCGTGATCTCGCCCGAGACAGCGGCCGCCCACCCCGCCCTCATCATCGTCGGCCTCGTCGGCTCGATCGATAACGACATGGTCGGCACGGATATGACGATCGGTGCGGACACTGCGCTGCACCGCATCCTGGACGCCATCGATCAGCTGACCAGCACGGCGGCCTCGCACCAGCGCACGTTCGTCGTCGAGGTCATGGGCCGCCACTGCGGTTACCTGCCCCTCATGGCGGCTGTTGCGGGCGGCGCCGACTACGTGTTCACGCCCGAGGATCCGGCGGGTCCGGGCTGGCAGGATGACCTGGCTGAGCACCTGCGCCTCGGTCGCGAGGCCGGCCGCCGCGAGTCCATCGTCCTGGTGGCAGAGGGCGCGCACGACCGTGACGGTAACGAGCTGTCGACGCAGCTGATCGCGGACACGATCCAGGAGCGCACCGGTGAGGATGCGCGCGTGACGATCCTCGGTCACGTGCAGCGCGGCGGTACCCCCTCGGCGTACGACCGTTGGATGTCCACGCTGCTGGGCTACGCGGCCGTCCAGGAGATCCTGGCGTCCTCGGCCGAGGATGAGCCCGTCATCCTGGGCGTGCGCCGCAACCGCATCACGCGCGTCCCCCTCATGAAGGCCGTCCACGACACGCGCGCGGTCAAGGACCTGATCGCTGCCGGCGACTACGCCGCCGCCCAGGCCTCGCGCGGCTCGTCTTTCTCCTCGATGGTGGGCATCAACCAGATCCTGTCCACGCCCCCGCAGCTCACCCCCGAGCCGACGGGCGAGTCCAAGCGCGTCGCGATTCTGCACGCGGGCGGCCTGGCCCCCGGCATGAACACGGCGGCCCGCGTGGCCGTGCGCCTGGGTATCGCGCGCGGCTGGACGATGCTCGGCGTGGACGGCTCGTGGAGCGGCCTGGCAGATGACCGTGTGCGTGAACTGAGCTGGTCCGACGTGGAAGGCTGGGCCTTCAAGGGCGGTGCCGAGCTCGGTACGAAGCGCGACATTCCGCCGGTCGAGCAGTTCTACGCCCTGGGACGCGCCATCGAGCGCAACGAGATCGACGCGCTCCTCGTCATCGGCGGTATGAACGCCTACCTGGGTGTTCACGCGATCACCTCGGAGAAGGACCGCTACCCGGCGTTCCAGATTCCGATCCTGCTCATCCCCGCCTCGATCGACAACAACCTGCCGGGCTGCGAGCTCGCGATCGGCACGGACACGGCGATCAACAACGCGACGTGGGCGATCGACCGCATCAAGGAGAGCGCGGCGGCCTCCAAGCGCTGCTTCATCGCCGAGACGATGGGTCGCCGCTGCGGCTACCTGACTCTCATGAGTGCCCTGTCGAGCGGCGCGGAGTACATGTACATCAACGAGGAGTCCCCCTCGCTCGAGCAGATCGCCGCGGACGCCGATCGGATGGTCGCCTCCTTCAAGTCCGGCCGACGCCTGTTCCTCACGCTGCTCAACGAGTCGGCGTCCCAGTACTACGACCGCGAGTTCCTGGCCGACGTGTTCAACGCCGAGTCCGAAGGAATCTACGACGTGCGTCACCAGGCCCTCGGCCACATGCAGCAGGGCGGCTCGCCCTCGCCGTACGACCGTCTGCTCGCCACGCGCCTCGTGGCGCGCGCCTTCGAGCAGCTCGTGGACCAGTTCGAACGCGGCGACCGTGGCGCCTACTACATCGGCCAGGTCGGCAACGCCGTCGAGGCTCGCCCGGTGAAGAACATGTTCGACGACCTCGACATCGAGAATCGTCGTCCGTTCCACGAGTGGTGGCTCGACCTCGTCCCCGTTCAGCGCATCGTGTCGCTGCAGAACCCGGGCACCGAGGCCACCCCCATTCCCATCGACGATCCGGTCGCCTGACCCCGTCGAATTCGCGCGGCGTACGAGGCCGTGGTTCCGTGAGCACTTGCGGGCCACGGCCTCGTTGTTTCAGAAGATCCAAGCGGGGGTGACCAGGGGCCAAGTCCCCGCTAAACTTAAGTGCGAACCTATCTCTACTGTCAGGAGACCCCATGAGTGATATCCCCGTGATCGACCCGACGATGACCCCCGCGTGGGACACGCTCGACCAGCTGGCCGACAACTTCGAACCCGATCTGCGAAAGCTTTTCGCGGATGACCCGAACCGCACCCAGACTTTCACCTTCGACGCGGCCGACCTGCACGTCGACCTGTCGAAGAACCTCGTGTGCCCCACGCTGGTGGGCCACCTCCTCGCCCTCGCCGAGCAGACGGGCGTCCTGGAGCTGCGCGACCGCATGTTCGCGGGCGAACACATCAACGTCACCGAGGACCGCGCCGTCCTGCACACTGCGCTGCGCCGCCCCGCGACCGACTCCCTGACGGTTGACGGCCAGGACGCGATCGCCGACGTGCACGAGGTGTTGGAGAAGGTCTACGCCTTCGCCCGCCGCGTTCGCTCCGGCGAGTGGGTCGGTATCACCGGCAAGCCCGTCAAGACTGTCGTTAACGTCGGCATCGGCGGCTCCGACCTGGGTCCCGTCATGGCGTACGAGGCCCTCAAGCCCTACGTGCAGGAGGGCCTGGAGTGCCGCTTCATCTCCAACATTGACCCCACCGACGCGGGTGAGACCACGAAGGACCTGGACCCCGAGACGACCCTCGTGATCGTGGCCTCCAAGACCTTCACGACGCTTGAGACCATCACGAACGCGAAGGTCGTGCGCGCCTGGCTGCTCAATGGTCTGCGCGAGCGTGGCATCGTCACCGACGAGGCCTCCGAGAAGGAAGCAATCGCCAAGCACTTCGTGGCCGTGTCCACCGCCCTGGACAAGGTCGCCGAGTTCGGCATCGACCCCGCCAACGCCTTCGGCTTCTGGAGCTGGGTTGGTGGCCGCTACTCCGTGGATTCCGCTGTCGGCACCTCCCTGGCCGTCGCGATCGGCCCCGAGGGCTTCGCCGACTTCCTCGCTGGCTTCCATGCGATGGACCGTCACTTCGCCGAGACCGCGCCCGAGAAGAACGTGCCCCTGCTGATGGGCCTGCTCAACGTGTGGTACTCGAACTTCCTGGGTGCCGACACGCACGCCGTCCTGCCCTACTCCCAGTACCTGCACCGCTTCCCCGCGTACCTGCAGCAGCTGACCATGGAGTCCAACGGCAAGTCCGTGCGCCGCGACGGCAGCCCCGTCACCTACGAGACCGGCGAGGTCTTCTGGGGTGAGCCCGGCACCAACGGTCAGCACGCCTTCTACCAGCTGATCCACCAGGGCACCCGCATGGTTCCCGCCGACTTCATCGCCTTCGCGAACCCGACGTGGGCGCTGGGCGACGGAGACGCCGACATGCACGAGCTGTTCCTGTCGAACTTCTTCGCCCAGACCAAGGCTCTGGCCTTCGGTAAGACCAGCGAGGAGGTGCGCGCTGAGGGCACGCCCGAGGCCATCGTCTCCGCCCGCGTGTTCACCGGCAACCGTCCCACGACCTCGATCATGGCTCCGGCCCTGACCCCCTCGGTCCTGGGCCAGCTGATCGCCCTCTACGAGCACATCACCTTCGTTGAGGGTGCCGTGTGGGGCATCGACTCCTTCGACCAGTGGGGCGTCGAGCTGGGCAAGGTCCTGGCCAAGCAGATCCTCCCCGCCATCGAGGGCTCGTCCGAGGCCCTGGACGCGCAGGATCAGTCCACCCGCGCTCTCATTGAGTACTACCGCGCGAATCGCACGAAGTAGTCTCATCTGAGCTCTGCTCGGGGGCCGCGCCGGCTGGCGCGGCCCCCGACGTGTATCTGGGGGAGGCTCTGGAAACGTGAAGCTCCCACCACCTCGCTGTTTGTGGGGATGAGGCGTTGCTTAGTGCTCGATGTGCTCGTGGCTCGCGTGCTCGGGGCATTCGAGCTGGAACGTGGAGTGCGCGATGGGGAAGTGGTGGCACGCGCATTCGCCCAGCTCGTGGATGATGCGGTCGCGGGAGGGCCCGTCGGCCTCGTGCGTGACGGTCACGTGCGCGGTGACGGTCACGAGGTGCGAGGACACGGCGGCCACGTGCAGGTCGTGCACGTCGAGCACGCCCTCGACGCCCAGCATGTGCGCGCGCAGCTCAGGGACGTCGACGGTCGTGGGCGTCTGTTCCATGAGGATCGCGAGGGAACGGCGCAGGAGCGTGAGCGCGCGCGGCGCCATGAGGACGGCGATGAGCAGCGAGGCGATCGCGTCGGCGCGCGTCCACCCGAAGGCCCACTCGGCACCCGCCGCGACAATGACCGCGAGGGAGCCGAGCGCGTCGTTCGCGACCTCCAGGAACGCGGCACGCATGTTGAGGTTCGCCTCGCGCCCGCCCGCGAGGATCACCAACGACACGACATTCGCGACCAGACCGATGACGCCGACGAGGAGCATGGGGCCGGCCTCGACCTCGGGCGGGGATGCCAGGCGCCACGCGCCCTCCCACGCGACCATGACGCAGATGACGAGGAGCATGCCGGCCTGCAGGGTGGCGGCCAAGACCTCGGAGCGCGCCCATCCCCACGTGTGCTTCTCGTCGCGCGGGCGGCGCATGAGGCGTGCAGCGATGAGCGCGATAACGAGGCCGGAGGCATCCACGACCATGTGCCCCGCGTCCGCCGCCAGCGACAGGGAGCCGGACCAGAAAGCGCCGACCAGCTCGGCGACAACGACGGCGCCCGTGACCGCGAGCGCCCACCCTAGGCGCTTGGTCGAGGCACCCGCGTGGGAATGATCGTGCGAGTGCGCGACGTGCCCATCGCCCGGGGAGTGCACGTGATCGTGGGAGTGAGCCACGGCCTCGTCGACGTGGGACGAGGCGGGGGCCGATTCTCGCACGGAAC